>NZ_JAJLOZ010000058.1:0-32168 GCF_025548615.1 Arthrobacter sp. A2-55
TGATTCGTAGGGTATCGCAAGGCGGAGTCGAACAGATCCCCTGGCAAGCCCCGTCTCCATGCCGTGGGTCCACATCCGTGGATGGCCTCAACCGTCGTGGATTGCGGATAGCGGATCGTTTGATCATTCAGACCGTAGTTCTCATTCTGCTTGCCACAACTGGCGATTACACGATGAATTAGGGTGGGGAAGGTGGAATCGATTCGTAAAATACCCCGTGCCGAGTGGGACAGTCAACCAATCCAGCCCACCGCGGGATCCTATTGGCTCAAATGCAATCAGACCATCAAGGTCATCCTCATCTTGTTGGCGGTTGTGGTGGTGTTTGCCATTGTTGGCCGGAATACTCATCCACGCTCAGCCTGGATGCTCTGGGTTCCGCTTTCTGCCTTCATTGCATCATGCATCTCCCTCATGATCGTGGGCAGCTTCGCCTTGGGCCCCTATAGAGCTGAACGCCGTTTGGGTTACACGACATGGCCATCAAGGTCCGAAACTTCAACACCCAAGGACCGTGAAAACAGGCGATAGTGGACGCCTTCGAGAAACGTCTATCCGGTCTCAACAAGGGTGGCAAGCCTCGTCACTGACCCAGACATCATCGATCATGTTGCCGGCGTCAACGTAGGCTACTTCACGACTGAAGGGAATTCCTCCCTGATCGCCAGCTACAGGGCGCTGCGGTTGTCGCGGTGCGATCAGCTTAAATGAGCCTTTTCCGGACAGAGAATCAGAGAAATACTCCGCAGCGGGGAGATCTCCCCCGATTCCGGGACGACGCATGAGCACCGCGACACCAGCCCTGCACATGGAACAACCGCCATCGTTGGATCCTCGCGGCCAGTGCGGACAATAGCGAGAATTTTTCTCCAAGGATCTTCACCCGGAAGTCGGCGGCCGTCACAATGCCGAAGGGCAAATCCAATATGGAGTCGGTCTGACAATCCGGCGGAGTAGGATACTGAAAATGAACACGGTCCGGGTGGTCCCGCCGACAGAATGGGCCAGGCAACCTGTGCAGCCCAGCGCGGGATCATATAGGGGAAAAATCAATCGCGCAGTAAAAGCGATAATTGTCGCATTCGTCGTAAGCCTGATTTTCGCAATTATCACGCGTGGGATTCACCCAACCCCTTGGTGGTTGCTGTGGATACCAATGTCCGTCTTTATAGCCATCGGCGTCTATGGCGTGGCGGTCTGTGCTGTCGCCTACCGCCCGTACAAGGCTGAGCGCCGCCTCGGCTACACAACATGGCCATCCGGATCGGAAATCCAGTGAAGCCTTGCGATTCAGCCCCGCAAATACTCCAGCTGCGCCTGCACGGACAATTCCGCGGCCCCGAGCACGTTGGCCGGGACGTCGCCGTAGACCACGGCCACAATGTCCGCCGCTGACGGCTCCGCGCCGCTTTCCGAACGCAAGGAAGCCAGCGCACCGCGCACCTGCTCCAGCCGTTCCTTCCGGTGGGCTTGGTAGGCCGACGCCGCGGCGGCCAGATCCGGAAGCACAGGGCCGTGGCCGGGCAGCGCCTTAACAGGGCCGCCCTCTGAGCCCAGCACCCGCAGTTTCTCCAGCGACCCGAGGTAGTCCCCCAGCCGGCCGTCCGGGTAGTCAAGCACCGTGGTCCCCCGGCCCAAGACCGAGTCTCCTGTCAAGACCGAGCCGTGGGCGCCGTCGTTCTTCAGGAAAAAGCACACCGAGTCCGAGGTGTGGCCGGGGGTGGCCAGCACCTCAATGTCCAGGCCCGCCGCCCGGATCAGCTCGCCGCCGCGCAGGGGCTCCCCCGCGTGGCAGTGCTCGGGGCGGACAGCGCGGACCGGCGCGCCCGTGAGCTCGTGGAGCCGCGCGCTGCCCTCCGTGTGGTCGGCATGGTGGTGCGTGATGAGGACCAGCTCCACCCGGCCCGCCGCGGCCAGCGCCGACAGGTGACCCTCCAGCAGCGGGCCCGGATCAACCACCACGACGCCGGCCCCCGGGGCGCCGAGCACGTAGCTGTTGGTGCCGTCCAGGGTCATGGGGCCGGGATTGTCCGCGCGCAGGGTGCGGCTGAGCGGGCCGGTTTCCTGCCAGTCCGCCATGGCCTAGTACCGGTAGTGGCCGGGCTTGTACGGGCCGGCCGGGTCCAGGTCCAGGTACGCGGCCTGCTCTGCCGTGAGCTCGGTCAGCTCCACGCCGAGGGCGGCCAGGTGCAGGCGCGCCACCTTCTCATCCAGGATCTTCGGCAGCACGTACACCTGCTTTTGGTATTCATCCGTGCCCAGCTTGGAGAAAATCTCGATCTGCGCAATGACCTGGTTGGTGAAGGAGTTGCTCATGACGAACGACGGGTGGCCCGTGGCGTTGCCCAGGTTCAGCAGGCGCCCCTCGGAGAGCACAATGATGGAGCGCTCCTGCGCTGTGCCCTTGTCGAAGACCCACTCGTGCACCTGCGGCTTGATCTCCACCTTTTCGACGCCGTCGATCTTGGCCAGGCCGGCCATGTCGATCTCGTTGTCGAAGTGGCCCACGTTGCCCACAATGGCCTTGTTCTTCATCTTCAGCATGTCCGCCGCGGAGATGATGCCCAGGCCGCCGGTGGTGGTGACGAAGATGTCGCCCTGCCCGATGACCGATTCCAGCCGGGCCACCTGGTAGCCGTCCATGGCGGCCTGCAGCGCGCAGATGGGATCGATCTCGGTGACAATCACGCGCGATCCCTGCCCCCGCAGCGCCTCAGCCGCGCCCTTGCCGACGTCGCCATAGCCGCAGACGACGGCGACCTTTCCGCCCAGGAGAACATCTGTGGCGCGCATCAGGCCATCGGGCAGGGAGTGGCGGATGCCGTACTTGTTGTCGAACTTGGACTTCGTGACGGAGTCGTTGACGTTGATGGCGGGGAACAGCAGCTTGCCCTCCGCCGCCAGCTGGTACAGGCGGTGCACGCCCGTGGTGGTTTCCTCCGTGACGCCGTGGATCTGCGCGGCGATCCGCGTCCACTTCTGCTTGTCCGCCTTCAGTGACTTGCGGAGGGCCTCGAGGAAGATCCTGCCCTCTTCGGAGTCCGCGTCCGTGGCGTCCGGGACTGCCCCGGCGGCTTCAAACTCGGCGCCCTTGTGGACCAGCATGGTGGCGTCGCCGCCGTCGTCCAGGATCATGTTGGCGCCCTTTTTGGGGTTCTTCGCGGCGCCGGGCCAGGTGAGGATCTGCTGGGCAGTCCACCAGTACTCCTCCAGGGACTCGCCCTTCCAGGCGAAAACAGGCACGCCCTGCGGGTTCTCCGGGGTGCCGTTGCCGACCACGATGGCCGCCGCTGCCTCATCCTGCGTGGAGAAGATGTTGCAGGACGCCCAGCGGACCTCGGCGCCCAGCGCCGTGAGCGTCTCGATCAGGACCGCCGTTTGCACGGTCATGTGCAGGGAGCCGGCAATGCGGGCGCCCTTGAGCGGCTGGCTGTCCTTGTATTCCTCGCGCAGGCTCATCAGGCCCGGCATTTCAAACTCGGCCAGGCGGATCTGGTGCCGGCCGGCCGCGGCCAGGGTGATGTCAGCGACCTTGTAGTCTGCCGGGCTGAGGGTGGAGGCGGTGCTCATGGCGGGTCCTTACTGTGCTGGACTGTGCTGGCTGGCTTGGTGGTTTTAGGCCGGTGGCTGGGGGCTGCCGGTTCGGCGAGCTGCTCGGGGCGCTGCCGGCTAGGCAAGCTGCTCGGGGCGCAGCAGCAGGGGGATGCCCTCCTCGATGCTGTAGCGCAGCGGCTTCCCGTCGGGGCCGGGCTGCGTGCTGACCAGCTGCGCACCTTCCTGAACCAGGGTGGAGCCGGTCACGGGGCAGCGCAGCACGGACAGGAGTTCGTCGCTGATTTTCGCCATCGTCATCTCTTCTCGTCGAGGGGGTGGTTCCGGGAGCTTGTCCGCCTGCCGGGCGTTGCCGGGGCTAGTGCGGGGCTAGTCCCGCAGGATGTGGAGGTGTCCGCGGCGCCCGCTGCTTTGGCGGGAGCCGCCGGGGTCTGCGGTGGGGCGCTCCAGCAAACCGCGGGGTTCGCGCTGGGCCTGGGGACCGTCGTCGTCCGGTTCAGCGGCGGCCTCACGGACGGCGTCGGCCAGGGCCAGGAGGTCGTCGGGACCGGGGCCGGGAGGGGTGTCCGAGCGCGCCAGGCGGATCACTTCCCAGCCCAGCGGGACGGTGAGGCGGGCGGAGTGCTTGGAGCAGAGGTCGTAGCAGTGGGGCTCGGCGAAGGTGGCCAGGGGGCCCAGGACTGCGGTGGAATCGGCATACACGTACGTCAGGGTGGCCACGGCCGACTCGCGGCAGGCTGATCGGGTGCATTGACGAAGGGTTCCCACGATTCCCAAGATTACCCGCCTTTTAGCCCGTTTGCCCCCAACGGCTCACGCGGCCGGAGTGAACTAGAGTGAAATGATGCAGCACAACACGCCGGAGCCCGGTTTTAGCGTTACGTTCCACGACGGCGACGCGCTGCCCGTGCGGCCGTTTGCCCAGCGTCGGCGCAACCGCCACGGGCGCGGATTGCGGGGCTCCATCATGCTGCCCGGGCTGCCCGGATCGCGGACGCGGGCGGAAAAGTTTGAGGACCTGGTGGTTGATTCCGCCGAGCGGCTCCGGGAACTGTGGAGCGCGCAGCTGGCGGATGTGGAGTACCTGGTGGAAGAGGTGCCGGACAAGCTGGAGGAATTGGTTGCCTCCCGTTCGCAGGCGCCGCTGGGCAAGTACACGCCTTCCTCTCCATTGGTGGGGCATGCGGTGATCGTCATTTACCGGCACCCCGTGGAGGCCCTGTGCGACACCCCCGCGCAGGTCCGCGAGCTGGTGCACGAGGTGCTCATTGAGCAGGTGGCCGGGCTGCTGAACATTGACCCGGACACCGTGGACCCGATGTTTGGGCGGTTCAGGCGGGGGTAGGCGCTGGGCGGGCTGGGCTGGCTGGCCTGGCGGGCTTGGTGGGCTTGGCGGGCTTGGCGGGCTTGGCGGGCTTGGCGGGGCGCTCTAGGCGTCTACGCCGGCTAAAGTAGCTAAAGCATTGAAGTACCTCCATTAACGTGCGAAAATAGCTACATTATAGGAGGCTGCATGCTGGAAACAGTGCGACTCGGGGCCAACTTGAAGGCCCGCAGAATCATTTTGGGCCTGCCCCAGGAGCTTGTCGCCGAAAGAGCCAACATCTCCCGGGCCACCTTGATGCGCCTTGAAGCGGGAGAGGGCGGCAAAGTGGAACACCTTATGACTGTTGCCTCCGTGCTGGGCATCGCTGAAGACATCATCCAGGCCACAGATCCCCTGAACAGCGATCTGGGCCGCGCCCGTGCCCATCTCCTCAATCGCCAACGCGCCCCGAGGAGGACTTGATGGCCCGTAGGTCAATCCGCAGGATTGAGGTCCTGGTCAACGAGACCCCGGCCGGAACGTTGGAGATTGAGTCGGACCAGCTGTCCCCGCTTGAACACATGTCGTTTTCCTATGCTGACACCTGGATTTCCAGTGCTGGTTCCTTCGAGCTCTCGCCGGAATTGCCTCTCATGCGCGGCCGGCAACACCCCACCCTCGGCAGGATGATTTTCGGGTCATTTCAGGATGCCGCACCCGATGCCTGGGGCCGGAAGCTGCTTTTCGAGGAATTGCGACAGCAAGCAAGAACCAAGGGCACAGGCCTACAGAACCTGAGCGAGGCCGGTTACCTGCTGATGGTCAATGACGAAACCCGTCAAGGAGCCTTGCGATTCCGGGAAAACGGGGAATTCTTGTCGTCATGGGGGAAAAGGGCCGGCGTTCGCGACCTCGAGGCGCTCGCTGTTGAAGCAAGGGTGTTTGCCGAGACAGGTTATGTTGACGAGGAGAATTCCATGCTCTTGGGGGCCGGTTCTTCTCCCGGCGGCGCCCAGCCAAAGGCATGGGTGCGCGACTCCGACGGGTCCATGCTGCTAGCCAAGTTTCCACTTGGCTCCGGCTCGGGCAATCCGCAGGTATGGGAAATGGTGGCCATCAGGCTTCAGAAACGCGCGGGTATCAAAGTGCAGGCATCAAGGCTCCTGCCGTTGACCGAACACTCACACATTTTCCTGACTCGTCGATTCGACCGCTCCGGGGATCTTCGAATCCCGTATATGAGCATGAGGTCAACGCTGCAAGTGGATACCTATGCGCATCCTGATTATGTAAGGATCGCTGGCGAAATCGCACGAATTTCGGGCGCACCGGTGCAGGACGCCAACGAAATGTTCAGTCGCGCTGCCTTCGGCGCCATGGTCAACAACACCGACGACCACATGCGGAACCATGGACTGCTCCGCACCGACAACGGGTGGAGGCTGTCGCCGTCGTTCGATGTAAACCCTATGCCAACCGGCGCATCGGATACTCCCTTGGTCCCTGGGGGGAGCCCGTACGACAGGGATGTTCGCGACCTCCTTGAGTATGTGGACGTGTTCAGGCTGACACGGGATCAGGCCATCGGCAGGCTGCAGCTTGTCGCCGAGGCCGTGTCCCACTGGCGGGATGAGGCTCTCAGCCTGGGCCTTGAGGCTGAGCTGCTGGAGCACATGGTGCGGGCCTTCGAGGGCCACAACATCCAACGCGTCAAGTCGTTGCCGCCGGCACCGACTGTGATTGACCTCCGCGACACGAGGCGCCACACTCTGGAAGCTGCTCCACGGGAGAAAATCTGGATACCTGGCCACCTCCGCCGAGGAAAGCCAATTCGCGGGCATTTTCGCAAGCGCAGAGGGTAGCAGGCAGTCGCGTGGGCCGTCCCCGCTTTCCGTGGGGGCAAAACCCGCGCCCACTTTTGCCCCCGGTGCACCGGGGGCAAAACCCAGCCCGAGTTTTGCCCCACAGGAAAGCCGGCACCTCAGTCTGGAACGCCCCAAGCACCCCGGCGTTGGTGAGGTGCGCGCGTTGGCGAGTGACGGCGTCGTCCGTCTGGGGGTTCAATGCCCCGGGCGGTGGATGGGCGTGATGGTCATGTCGTCCAGCTTGGGGAGGGCGTGGGCGAGGCTGTGCCGGGCGGCGTGGACGGTTTCCTGGACGGCGGACAGGGGCGCGTCGGGGACGACGACGGTGGCCGCGCCCTGGAGCCGGTGGCCCACCCAGCGCAATTGCAGGCGGTCCACGGCCAGGACGCCCGGCGTGCCTTCGATGGCCTTCTCAGCGCGGGCGACGAGGTCCGGTTCGATGCCGTCCATGAGCCGGCGGCCGATGCTTTTCACGGTTCCCCAGAGCAGGACGATGATGGCGGCGGAGATGAGCAGGCCCACGATGGGGTCGGCGAGCGGGAAGCCGAGCATGACGCCGCCCGCGCCGAGGACCACGGCCAGCGAGGTGAAGCCGTCAATGCGGGCGTGCACGCCGTCCGCGACCAGGGCGGCCGAGCCGATTTGCCGGCCCACGCGGATGCGGTAGACGGCCACGGCCTCGTTGCCGGCGAAGCCGATCAGCCCCGCGGCCAGCACCCACCACAGGTTGTGCAGCTGCTGCGGGTGGAACAGCCTGTCGATGGACTGCCAGGCAGCTACGACGGCGGAAAGCGCCACGACGGCGACGATGAACAGGCCGGCCAGGTCCTCCGCGCGGCCGTAGCCGTAGGTGAAGCGGCGGTTCGCTGCCCGACGGCCCAGGATGAACGCGATCCACAGCGGCAGGGCGGTCAGGGCGTCGGAGAAGTTGTGGATGGTGTCCGCCAGCAGTGCCACGGAGCCGCTGACGAGGACAACGAGGAATTGCAGGACGGTGGTGCCCAGGAGCAGGAAGAGGCTGATCTTCAGTGCGCGGACGCCCTGGACGCTGGATTCGAGGGCGTCGTCGATGGAGTCCGCGGAGTCGTGGGTGTGCGGGACGAACAGCTCGAACAGCCAGCCCTTGAGGCCGGTGTGGTGGGCGTGGTCGTGGTCATCGTGATCGTGGTCGTGGCCGGCGTCGTGGTCGTCGTCATCGTGGTGGTCGTGGCCGTGGTCGTGGTCGCCGGTGTGGTGGTCGTGGTCGCCGTGATCGTGGCCGTGGCCGGCGTCGTGGTCGTCGTGCCCGTCGTGGCCGTGGCCGCCGGTGTCGTGGCCGTGGCCGTGGCCGTGGTGGCCGTGGTCATCGTGGTGGGCGTGGTCGTGGTCGTCATGGCCGTGGGTGTGGGCATGGCCGTGGTGCCCGCCGTCGTGCTGGTCAGTGTGGCTGGTGGCATTCACGGGGCAACCTGCTCGCTGCGGTGGTGGGCCGGGATGCCGCCCAGGGCGTGTTCAGCCTGGTAGATGGCGTCGGCCACCAGCTGGCGGGCGTGCTCGTTCTCCAGCCGGTACATGACCCTGGTGCCGTCCTGACGGGTGGAGACCATCCGGGCGAGGCGCATCTTGGCCAGGTGCTGCGAAACCGAGGCGGGCGACTTGCCGACGGCCTCGGCCAGCGCGCCCACGGCCATTTCGCCTCCGCGCAGGGCCAGGATGATCCTGACCCGGGTGGCGTCGGCCAGCATCGCGAAGACCTCAACCGCCAGTTCCACGTACTGGCTGTCGACGTCCAGGGAGCAAGCTTTCTTATCTGCATTCATACGCACATAATGTCATAAGGGCAGGGCGTTTGTCGCCCTGGGGCGGCTACCACAACAGTTCGCCTTTCCGAATGCGGGGCGAATCCGCACGTGCGGTGTATCTTGTCGGGGCGTTCGCGTGTTGGCGCCTGCTTCGCGAAATCGCCTGCAGGGTTTCACTGCTCTCGCGGCCTGACCCGTTCTCGAGACTACTTGGGGGCGCGCCCAGCGGTCTCGGCCCTCGACTACTGGGGCCGGGCCCTTGGTCTCACACGGCTCACACGGCTCGCTACTCGGCCAACGGGGTGCGGGCCGCTGGAGCCCACTGCCCTACAACCCGATTAGAATCGCGTAGTGATTCCCAGCTGCTGGGCCTCGGCGGACGTTGCAGCGATCGGCAGCACGGCAATGTTCGCGGAGCCCTTGGCCCCCAGCAACTGCGTGCCGTACACCGCCTCGCCCGACGCCGACACCAGCACGGCAACCGTGCCGGAGCCCAGCAGCGCGGCGGGATCCACCGTGGTGGTCTGCCCGGACTGCAGCGTCACCGTCTTGTGCACACCCAGGGCGCCGGAGGCGGAAATGGGCACCAGGTCCACCGATCCCGTCCCCGTAGGGGCTGCCAGCACCAGGGTGGTACTCAGCCCCGCCGGCAGGGAAAGCAGCTGGTTGTTGCCCAGCCGCGCGGCCGTAGGCGCAAACGCAATGTCCGTTGCGGCACCGGGCTTCGTGGAGTTGACCAGCCGCACGCCCGCCACCACCGAGGCATTGGAACTGACTGTCAGCGTATACGTCCCTTCCGCCAGGCCCGCCAGTGACAGCTGGCTGACCTTGCCGGCGGTAGCCGTAAACACGCCGCCGCCGGGCAGCGGAACCTGCCCGGTGGGGCCGTACGCCTTGACCTCCACAATGGCGTCCGCCGCGCCGGGCACCGTGACCATCAGCGCCGTGGACGCATCCGAATAGCCGGACTGCCCGGCGATCTTGGCCGCGGCCGCCGGTGCCTGGACGCGCACGCCGGGAATGGCCTGCGAGGTGCCGGGCGCCTGAACGGGCTGGAGGAAGTCCACGCCGCCGGGGGTCAGGCCGCGCAGCACGGACTGCTGGATGAATGCGGAAACCGGCCCGCCGGAACTCTTCACGTGCACGCTGAGCAATTCCTGGTCCGGCGCCAATCCCGACAGCATCACCGAACGGGACGCGCCGGGCGCCACCACCAGGCCCTTGCCGCCGGGCGCCTGGACTGGACCGCCGGCCCCCACCAGGTCCAGCGACACCGTGGCCGGGCTCTTGGACGAGTTTGCCAGCTCCAGTACCGCCGTGCGGCCCACCGTGGTGCTGGCGCCGGCCAGCCAAAAGTCGTTCGACGCCGGCTGGCACGTTGCGGCGGAGAGTCCCTTCAGGTCGCCGTCGGCCGAGTCAACCACCACGGCACCGGCTGACAGCGGTCCCAGCCCGGCCAGAGGAACGGCCCGCAGCACCGAGGCGGCGGACACAACCTGGTTTTGCAGCAGCGCGGCCTTGCCCTTCGCCGCCCCCGTCACGGGAGCCAATGTGGCCGGCGCCGAGGAGGCCAGGGCCGCAGCCTGGGCCGGCGCCTTGGACAAGGTGAAGAGCGGGGTCCCCTTGGCATCCAGCGACTCCACCCCGGCCCCCGGGAGCGTGCCGTCCGGATTGCTAAGCACGACGGCGGACAGCTGGCTTTTGGTGGACGATGAACCGGGTGCGAACTGGGGATCCGTACCGGCGGCGGCTCCTTCCACCAGCTGGGTGGGGCCCACGCAGTTGGACAGGGAGTCCCCCACCGGAAGGACCTGGTTCTGCAGGGCCAGCTGTGCCGTGGCGTTGCTGCCGGGGACCAGCGTGCCCGCAGCCACCATGCCCACAGCCAGCAGTGCCGTGGCGGAGCCGGCGAGGACCAGCGGCCACTTTCGCGGAACGGCGCGGGGCTTGCGGCGTTCAGAACGCCGCGGCTTGGCGGCCCGAGCCTCGGCAGCCGCCTTGGGCACGCGCTTGGGCCGGGCGCTGCGCTTCAGCTTGGTGGCCGGGGACGCGTCAGCCTTCTTGGCTGCGGGCACCGGCTTGGCAGGATCCACCGCAGAAGGTGAGGGAGCGTCGCCTGGGACCACCCCGGAAGGTGAGGGAGCGTCGCTTGGAACCACTGCAGAAGGTGAGGGAGCGTCGCCTCGGACCACCCCGGAAGGTGAGGGAGCGTCGCTTGGAACCACTGCAGAAGGTGAGGGAGCGTCGCTTGGAACCACCCCGGAAGGTGAGGGAGCGTTATTGGGGTTGCGGTCCTCAGACACCTCTACCTACCTTGTGCAATGATGCCTCGTCCCGGTACGCCCCGGTGCGGCCGCGCCGGGCCCGGACCGGGATGGCCAGCAGCACGGTCAGACCCAAAAGGACCAGCTGTGCCAGGCTCATCAGCGCGTTCCACGGCTGTACGAAATGAATTTCCAAATGCCCGCCGGCGGCCGGAAGCTCGAAGGCCTGCGCCCAGCCGTCCTGCACGGGAGCCAGGGCCGTGCCGTCCAGCGTGGCCTGCCAACCGGCGTCGAACCGTTCAGCCAGCACCACGCGGCGCCCGGCCGGTCCGGCCGCAACGGCCGTGTCCACGCCCACGCCCTTGGACTCCACGGGCGACAGGGCGGCACCCTTGGCGTCCACCAGGCGCACCCGGTTCACCACTTCCGTGGGCCCAGCCTTCTGGTAGGTGGGGTTGACCCGCCACAGCCAGCCGGAATCGGTGGGGCCCACGGCGTTCAGCCCCGGCACGGCGTCCAGTTGACTGGCCACCAGCTGGGCCGCGGTGTCGCCGTTTTGCAGCACCACAAACCCCACGCCCATCGACATCAGCTCGGGGCGGGGGTCCACGCCGGAGCGGGCCATCAGGACGGCCACCGTTTCGCGCAGCACGGACGTGGCGGCATCCGGGCCCGCCACCTTTTCACGGCCGGGATCCCCGGAAATGTTGCGGGCCGCAGCGATGGTGGACAGCGAGTCCAGGGTGGTGCCGGCACCCTGCATCAGCGTGGCCTGCACACTGCCGGACGGGTCCGCGCGCAGCACAATGGTGCGGCTGGCTTCGGGCCCGGTGCCCCTGTCGGCCGCCGTGGCCGGAATGGTCCCGGCCTGCACTGGCACCAGCGCCGACGCCCCGGCCAGGCCCGCGCCGTTGCCGTTGAAGTTGTTGACAGTCCACAGGCCCAGGCTGGCCACGGGGGCCGCCACGAGCAGGACGGAGAGGATAGCGGCAATGGCCCGGCTCCCGCCGCGCGCCTTCGCCCCGCGGTCCGCAGCCTGGTACGCGCGGCGGTAAACTGCGTCGAACCCCAGCAGCGCGGCGGCGAGGAGGGCGAAGAGCGCCACCGAAACAGCCGGCCCGTTGAAGGGCGTCACCAGCGAGGTGCCGTCCTGGCCCACCGCAATGAGCTTGCTGCCGTAGGAGACGGCCAGTGCCAGCAGCGCCACCAGCCACATGGTCCGGACGGTGCCGGCGCGGCGGATGGGGGCCAGCAGGGCCAGGAACGCCGCCAGGACCACGGGGCCGCCCACCACGAATGCGGCCACCCAGGTCCAGGTGGTGCCGCCCACCGGGATCCCGGCGCCGAGGAGCTCGTGGACGGGCGTCACGGCGTTGGGGAAGCCGAGCAGCTGCTCCCACAAAGGGCCGGGGTTGCCGGCCAGCGGCACGCCCGGGTCGCCCAGGAGAGCGCGCGGGTTGGCCTGCGCGGACCACACAAACGGCAGAAACACGGCCAGCGTGGGCAGCAGCGACCACCACAGGGTGCGGCCGCGCCGGCCCAGGAAAACGGTCGCCAGCAGCACGGCCACCACGGCAATGGGGAACACGGTGGGGGCGCCGGCCGTGACGGCGGCCAGGGCCAGGCCTGCCGCGGCAGACGCTGTCCACGACGGCGTGCCGTCCACGCCGGGGCGGCCCAGCTTGAGGGTCCGGGCGGAAGAGGCAACCCGGGAAGCACCCCGGGAAGCAGCCTGGGCGCCAGCCACCGCCCCGCTGCCGGGACCCGCCCCGCTGCCGGGACCCGCCGACCTTGCCCCGCCCACGGCGCGGACCATGCCCAGCACCACCAGCGGGATGAGAAGGTGTGCCAGCAGGGCGCCCAGGCGGCCCTGCCCCAGCGACACCAGCAGCACCGGAGCGCCGGCCCACACCAGGGCCGCCACCACGCGCGGCCAGCGGCTGCGGGAGAATGCGCCGGCGGCCAGCCAGGCAGTCAAAGCGGACAGCGGGATGGCCAGCAGCACCGTCCACAGCGTGGCGGCGTTGGCGTCGCCCCCGCCCAGGACGCCCAGCAGCCACACCACATAGTTGAACGGGTTCCCGCGGCCGGGCAGCCCGGTCCCCAGCGACACCCACCAGTCGGTGGCATGCTGCCAGATGGTGCCGAGCCGGGCCGACACCGGCAGCAGCGAGCCTCCCGTAATGCCCGTGGTGCCCATCAAGCGAGAAAGGACCACCAGCGAAAGGACCGCCAGGGCCGCGGCCAGCAGCAGGGCGCTGACTGCCGGGGCCGTCCGGCCGGCCACCATGGGCGTGACGGCGTCGTGGTGGGTGTCGCCGGTGGGCTCCAGGATGGAGGGGGCGCCGGGTCCGCCGGGTTCGCCGTCGTCATCCGGGCCAACGGCCTCGCGCAGGCCCTTGAGCTGGTTGCGGGCCTCAATCCGGCCCACCACCAGGTTTTTGTGTGCCGAGCGGGGCTGCACGCGGGTGCGGGCCAGGGCGGAGCGGCTGCGGACCAGCGCCACGGGGCGGCACAGCCCGGCAAGGGTGGCGCCAAACATGCTCACTGCATGCCCGGGGGCCTTCAGCAGGAAGCCGGCGAAGAGCCAGTAAATTGCGGAGACGACGGCGCCGACCACCAGGAACGGCAGCTGCCAGGCCGGGGCGTGCTTGAGTCGGGTAAAGACTGCGGCCTTGCGGGCGGCCACGGGCGATCCCATGGGGTTGGTCCGGTTGACCACGTGGAACACCCTGGCCGCAGGGACCACCAGCACGCGGAAGCCGGCCAGCCGGACACGGGCACAGAAGTCCAGGTCGTCGCCGGGCCCGGGGATGGCGGGGTCAAAGCCGCCCAGCTTTTCCCACAGGTCCCGGCGCACCAGCATGCCGGCGGCGTTGACGGCGAAAAAGTCGGCGCGGTCGTCATACTGGCCCTGGTCCAGTTCGTCGAGATTGACCAGCGCATAGCGGTCAAACCAGCGGCTGGCCTTCAGGCCCACATCCACCAGGCGTCGGCGGTTGTCCCAGTCCAGCTGCTTGCACCCGGCCACGGCGGCCGTGGTGGAACGCTCCACAGTTTCCAGCAGCAGCTGCAGGGCATCCGGGGCGGGCGCGGCGTCATCCTGCAGCAGCCAGATCCATTCGTGGCGGGAGGCGGAGTCGCCCGCTTCGTCCGGGAAGGGCTCGCGGGAAAGCTGGGCCGTGGCCTTGCCGGCCGTGGCCTTGCCGGCGGCGGCGGCCTGCCCGGCCTGCCCTGCCGGGGACGGCTCCAGAGGCTCGACGGCGGAGTCGGGGGCAGCGGCGTCGTACTTGGAAGGCGGGGTGGAAGTGGCGGAAGCGTGGGAAGCGGCCCGAGCGGGGGTGTTGCGGTGGCCGCCCAGGTTGCGGTTTTGGTGCTCCAGGACAGCCTTGACGGCAGCGCCGTAACCGCCCTTGCGGGGGTCAAAGGGGATCACATTGCGCTCCCCCAGTTCCTTGCGCAGCAGTTCCCCGGAATCGTCAGTGGAGCCGGCGTCGGCAGCAAGGATCGCGGTGGCGGGACGCGTTTGTGCCGCCAGGGCGCGTAAGACCGTGGGGAGGTAGGCACTGCCGTTGTGGGCAACCAAAACGGCAGTGACATTTACTGCATCAAGAATTAGACCGCTCGCTTCCGCAGCCGCCGACGCTCACGCTCGGACAGGCCGCCCCAGATTCCAAAACGCTCATCATTTGCCAGAGCGTATTCAAGGCACTGCGACCGCACGTTGCAGCCGCCGCACACTTTCTTGGCATCCCTTGTGGAGCCGCCCTTTTCCGGGAAAAACGCCTCCGGATCAGTTTGCGCACACAAGGCGTCCGTCTGCCAGCCTAGTTCACCTTCGTCGCTGAAGTCGTCAAGACCGGGCCGCAAACCGATCCACACCGGGACTGCGAGGTGCGGGTTCCGGGCGGGAAATTCGGTGTCCCCGCCAAGCTCCCCCGGCCCGTCGGCGAAATCGTCGTCTAGGTCCTCAGCGAGCTCGTGGGCCGCCAGGAACGCGGTGGCCGCATCCTCCAGCGACTCGCGGCTGGCCCGCTGGTGCGCCTGTGCGGCGTCGGGATCCGCCGGGTCCACGAACCAGTCCGTGGGCACCCCCCTCAGGGGGTAGGCAGCGGCCGCGGCTGCCTCGATGGACTTGCTGGTTTCCTGTTTTACACTCAGCTGCGCTTGCCCCATGGTCGTCCTCCTGAATGTTGCCGTCTTGGCTGCATGGGCCGGCGGTTCTGCCACATGCGGCGCCCCCTGCCGCTGTATGTGCCCCCTGCAGCGGTTCGTGCGTCTAATTACACCCATGTAAGTCTGGTACGTCAAGCGGGCGGGGAATCATAGCCACCTACCGGGGGGTACCACCCCCGCGCCACGCCCGGGAATTTCATACCGTTATCTGTGGCAGATCCGCGGATTTACTCCATTTGCTGGGTATTTCCTGGCAATTTTCACGGAATCGCGCCATTTTTGACACAGCGGGTAAACATTGGCATGACGAACGTCACAGTGCTGTAAAGTTTTGTCAACTTGGCGGATATACCTTTGGCCCACCGCGTGGAAAGATCAGTAGCATGGCACAAAACCCCACCACAGTCACCGACCTCCTGCAAGCACTCCGCGGCACCAACGCCACGGCCCCCCGGCTGACCTGGTACGGGCCCAATTCCGAGCGGGTGGAGCTCTCCGGCAAGGTGCTGGACAACTGGGTTGCCAAGACCGCCAACTTCCTGGTGGACGAGCTCGACGCCGAGTCCGGCACAGTAATCAACGTGGACGTCCCCGTGCACTGGCGCTCCCTGGTGTGGCTGCTGGCCACCTGGGCCGTGGGCGCCACCGCGTTCACCGGCACCGGCCTGCCCGACGCCGATCGCTGCCGGGGTGCCGACGTTGCGAACATTGTGGCCACCACCGATCCCGAGGCCGCCTCCACGCGCGCCGAGAGCTCCGGACACCAGCCCTACGTGGTGGCCGTGGCCCTGCCCGCGCTGGCCATGCGCTGGACGGAATCCCTTCCCGACGGCGCCCTGGACTACTCAGGCCAGGTGCGCGCCCACGCCGACGTGTTTTATGCCGACACCACGCCCGCCGGGAACCAGATTGCGTGGGAGTCCGTGGCCGGGCCGGTTTCGTATGCCGCGCTCTTGGGCGGCGGGACTGACGGCGCGCGCGCGGCGGGCGGCACTGACATTGCGGGCGACGGCGGCGCTGGCGTTACCGGACCACAGCGCAAGCTGCTGCTGGGGCGGGACGGTTGGGACGGCGTCGTGCCTTCAGCGCTGCAGACCTGGGCGGCCGGCGGCTCCGTGGTGCTCTTGGACCCCTCCGTGGAAGACACGGAAAAGCTGCGGGCCTCGGAAAACGTCAGCGCCTAGTTTTTAGGGCTGGCGGGTTTAGGGCTGGCGCTCTGTTTCGATGAGCTTGTGGTCGTCCGCGAAGGCCGGATCCTTGTCGAGTTCCTCGGTGAAAACCCAGAAGCGGTAGGCGAAGAAGCGGAAGATGGTGCCCAGGACCAGGCCGATCACGGAGCCGGAGATGAAGTCGGCGTAGGCGGTGGTGAAGCCCAGCACCCAGTGGGAGATGTACACGCAGGCGCTGGCGATGGCGATGCCCACGCCGTTCATGATGATGAACAGCACCACTTCACGGACCATGTTGGCCTGGCGGCGGTGGCGGAACGTCCAGTAGCGGTTCGCGACCCAGGAAAACAGTGTGGCCACCACGGCGGAGATGATTTTTGCCTTGGTGGGGTGGCCGGACATGGAGCCGTTGAGCAGCCAGAGGTAAATGCCGGAGTCGATGACAAACGCAATGCCGCCCACCACGCCAAATTTGGCCACTTCGCGCCAAAACAAGCCGAAGAGGCCCTTGAAGCGGGCTAAAAGCGTCTGGTACATGTTCCTCCGTGGTGGGGCGGTGCTGCCGTTGAATTGCTCTGCATGCCGTCAAATGGCTTCGGAATGGCTTCGGGCAGCGCAACGGCGCGGCCATGCGCAATCGTTGCACAGGCCACTGGCTAAATTCTAAGCCAACTGTGCACCACGGCCCGCCGTGAAAGCTGGGAGAAGCCTGCCAAATCGCCCCATCGCGGCCCAAAAGCAGGTTTGCGGGCACTCTTTCGGTACTCTGGGGACTGTGACTTTTCCTGTGATTGGCGTAGTGGGCGGCGGACAGTTGGCCCGCATGATGGCCCCCGCGGCCGTGGCCCTTGGTTTTCATTTGCACGTTCTGGCGGAGGCGGAAGACGTCTCCGCCGTGGACGCCGTGGCGCAATCCCCCGTGGGCGACTATCAGGACTTGGACACGCTGAGGGCCTTTGCCCGCGGGGTTGACGTGCTCACCTTCGACCACGAACACGTCCCCAATGAACACCTTCAAACGCTCATCGCCGAGGGCGTCAACGTCCAGCCGCGGCCGGACGCCCTGGTCAATGCGCAGGACAAGCTGGTGATGCGGGCGGCAATCGAAAAGCTGGGACTGCCCAACCCCTTGTGGGCCGCCGTGGCTTCCGTGGCGGAAATCACGGCCTTCGGCGACTCCAACGGCTGGCCGGTGGTGCTGAAAATGCCCCGCGGCGGCTACGACGGCAAGGGCGTGAAAGTGCTCCGGTCCGATGCGGAGGCGGCCGGGGCAGCAGACTGGTTTGACGCCATGAGCCCGCTCCTGGCGGAGGAAATGGTGCCGTTTTCCCGCGAGCTTTCCGCCCTGGTGGCCCGCACACCCTCCGGCGAGGCCCGCGCGTGGCCCGTGGCCGAGTCCATCCAGGTGGCCGGGGTCTGCGACGAGGTCATCGCCCCCGCCCCGGGGCTGCCCGCGTCCGTCGCGGAGCAGGCCCAGTCCGCCGCGCTCCGGATCGCCTCCGAGCTGGGCGTCACCGGCGTCATGGCGGCCGAACTGTTTGAAACCCCCGGCCGCGGCGCCGGCTACCTCATCAATGAGCTGGCCATGCGCCCCCACAACACCGGCCACTGGACCATGGACGGCGCCGTCACGGGCCAGTTCGAGCAGCACCTGCGCGCTGTCCTGGACCTCCCCCTCGGCTCCACCGCCGCGCTCGGCTCCATCGTGGTCATGAAAAATTTCCTGGGCGGCAGCAACCAGGACCTCTTCAGCGGCTACCGGGCCGCCCTGGCCGCCGAGCCCACCGTGAAAGTGCACAGCTACGGCAAGTCGGTGCGCCCCGGGCGGAAGATCGGCCACGTCAATGTGATCGGTTCCCCGGACGACGACGTTGCAGCCGTCCGCGCCCGCGCCACAACAGTGGCAAACATCATCCGAGACGGACAGTAAGGACTTCGCCGTGATTGATCATTCCACCCCCCTGGTGGGCATTGTGATGGGATCCGATTCCGACTGGCCCGTCATGGAGGCCGCCGCCGCCGCGCTCTCCGAGTTCGGCATCCCCTTTGAAACGGACGTGGTCTCCGCCCACCGCATGCCGGCGGAAATGATCGCCTACGGCCGCGGTGCCGCCGGGCGCGGAATCCGTGTGATCATTGCCGGTGCGGGCGGCGCCGCCCACCTGCCCGGCATGCTGGCCTCCGTCACCACGCTTCCCGTGGTGGGCGTGCCCGTGCCGCTGAAAACCCTGGACGGCATGGACTCCCTGCTCTCCATTGTCCAGATGCCGGCGGGCGTGCCCGTGGCCACCGTCTCCATCGGCGGGGCCCGCAATGCCGGGCTACTGGCCGTGCGCATGCTGGCCTCCGGCACCGATCCGCTGGCCGCCTCGCTGGCCGGGCAGCTTGCCGCCTTTGCCCAAACACTCAACGACCAGGCAACCGCCAAGGGGGCAGCGCTGCGTGAGAAGGCCGGGGCCACCTACCCGCTGGCCGTCATGCCGGAACGTCGATAAGGAACGCATGAGCTTCAGCAGCGCCAAGACCGCCCGTTCCTCCGGCAAGCCGCCCGTGCTGACCAACCCGGTCCGCTACCCTGAATCGGCCTCCGCGCCCATGCGCTCCAAGCGTGCCTGGATGCTGCTGCTGCTGACCCTGGTGCTGCCCGGCAGTGCGCAGCTGGTGGCCGGCAACAGGCGGCTGGGACGGCTGGCCCTGCGCTGCACGTTCGCGGCGTGGCTCCTGGTGATTGCCGCCGTCGTGCTTGCCCTGGTAAGCCGGGAAACCCTGCTGAACCTGTTCACAAACCCGTGGACGTCGCTGCTGCTGGTGGTGCTCATGGCCGCCGCGGCGGTGGGGTGGGCGGCGGTGTTCGTGAACACCTTTGCCATCATCCGCCCGGGCCTGCTGGCGCCGGGGATGCGCGGGGTGGTGACCGGGGCGCTGGTGGTGCTCATGGTGGCCACCAGCGGTTCCCTGGGCTACGGGGCGTACCTGGTCAACACGGGGCGAAACGCCATTTCCAGCATTTTTGGCGGCGGTCCCGACATGGCGCCGGTGGACGGGCGCTACAACTTCCTGGTGATGGGCGGCGACGCCGGGGCGGGCCGGTCCGGGCGGCGCCCCGACTCCATCATTGTGGTCAGCGTGGACGCGAAGTCGGGCCAGGCCTCCACCATCAGCATTCCGCGCAACCTGCAAAATGCGCAGTTCTCACCCGGTTCCCCGCTGTGGAAGGTGTACCCTCAGGGCTACAACTGCGGCGACAACTGCATCATCAACTTTCTCTACACGGACGTCACCGACAACCACAAGAACCTCTACCCCAAGGCACCGGACCCGGGCGCTTCCGCCATGATGGATGCGGCCGGCGGAATCCTGGGGCTGAAAATCCAGGGCTACGTGCTGGTTGACATGGCCGGCTTCTCCAAGCTGATCGACGCGCTGGGCGGGGTCACCATTGACGCCGGCGGGTGGGTCCCCATCAGCGGCGACGACCCCAACGGCGACGGCCACCACCTCCCTCCCACCGGCTGGATCTCCCCCGGCGTGCACAAGCTCGACGGCTACCATGCCCTCTGGTACGCCCGCTCCCGCCAGTGGGTCCTGGAATACTCCCGGTCCCAGCGCCAGCAGTGCATCCAGCAGGCGCTCCTGAAGCAGATGGACCCCGCCACCGTGCTGACCAAGTTCAATGCCATTGCCGACGCCGGCACCAAGGTGATTGAATCCGACATCCCCGCCGGGCAGCTGGGCAGCTTTGTCTCGCTGGCATTGAAGGCCAAGGGCCACCCGCTGACCCGCCTGACCATCGGCCCGCCCGACTTCCCCGTCGAGTTCTCCACCTACCCCGATTTCGCCAAGATCCACAGCCGCGTGCAGTCGCTGCTGCACCCGGCTCCGGCTGCCCCGGCTTCTCCCAAGCCGGCCGCGCCTGCCGCGCCTGCCGCGCCTGCCGCGCCGAAGACGTCCGACGCCGGCACCTCCGGCAGCGCTGCGCCCGCGTCGCCGGTGACGCCTTCGGCACCCGCTGCCACCACGCCGTCGAGCGCGCCGCCCGTCACGCAGGCCTACCTGCAGCAGCTGGCCGTGAACGGCGACGACACCGACCTGGTGGCGCTGCTGGCCAACAACGGCACGTGCACGGCGCCCTGATGTTTTGAAACCAGCTTGAATCCGTTGAGTCCGTAGAATCCGTTGAACCCGTTGAACCCAGGAGAAAAACAATGTTTGCGCTGAGCAATGTCATGCGGGACTACCCGTGGGGATCGGCCACGGCCATTGCGGGACTGCTGGGCACCGAACCCAGCGGCGGTCCGGAGGCGGAACTGTGGATGGGCGCCCACCCGGATTCGCCGTCCACCGCTTCAACGCCCGACGGCGGTGTGGCCCTGGACGCGCTCATCGCCGCGCACCCTGACACCATGCTGGGCGCGGAAGTGCGCGCTGCATTCGGGGACCGGCTGCCATTTTTGACAAAGCTTTTGGCTGCCGACCGGGCCTTGTCGCTGCAGGTGCATCCCACCCTGGAACGGGCCCGGGAGCGCTTTGCCGACGAGGAAGCCTCCGGCATTTTGCGCCGCGACGCGGCCCGGAACTACAAGGACGACAACCACAAGCCCGAAATGCTCTTCGCCTTGAGCAACTTTGAGGCGCTGTGCGGCTTCCGGCCCTGCGCTTCCGCGGCCGGGCTTTTCCGCGAGGTGGCGGAGGCCATCAGTGCAACGGGGGCCGCCGTTCCGCCCCTGCTGGCCGAGGTGTCGATGGCGTTGAATTCGCGCATGGTCGAGCCCATGGTGGTGCGCAAGGCCTTCGAGCTGCTCATCGGCGGCGGTGCCGACGCCTCCGCGCTGGTGGAGCTGGCGGCTTCGGCGCTTTCGTCTGCTGGTTCTGCTGGCACGGCCACGGCGAGCGGCGGGCTGAGCGCACCCCTGAGGACCGTCGTCGAACTTCAGGAACAGTACCCCGGCGATCCGGGCGTGCTGATTTCGCTGCTGCTGAACCGGGTGTCGCTGGTGCCGGGGCAGGCCGTGTACCTGCCGGCCGGCAACATCCACGCGTACCTGTCCGGGCTGGGGCTGGAGGTCATGGCGTCTTCGGACAATGTGCTGCGCGGCGGGCTGACGGGCAAGCACGTGGACGTTCCGGAACTGCTCGCCACGGTGGATTTCGCGCCGACCAGTGTGCCGTTTGTGCCCACCCGCACCACGGAGCTGGGCCAGGAGGTGTTCGAGCCGCCGTTCGCCGAATTTGCCCTGCAGCGGGTGGAACTGGCGCCTGGCGGTGATCCCGTGCCTCTGGTGCAGAACGGGCCGCTGCTGGTGCTGGCCGTCTCCGGTTCCGTGCTGCTGGACTCCCCGCGCGGCGACATGGTGCTGGCCCGCGGCGGTTCGGTGTTTGTGCCGGCCGTGGAGAATCCGGTGATGGTGCACCCGGCGGCGGATTCTTCAGGTTCTCCGGCGGTGGTTTTCGCCGTGACGGTGGCCGGCCAGCCCTCTTGACCCGTTGAGTCCGCAGCGATGGCGACTTAGACCGCAGCTAAGTCGCCATCGCTGCTGACTCGACGCTCAGGCGAGCCCTCTTCGCTTGCCAAGCAGCCCTTCGAGCGACCTTCCGGCCAAATTGTGGGGGTCGGGCCAGCCTGCTTGCTTCAGTATTCGGGCAATCTTGGTGACAACCACCAATTCACCCGCCCTGATGTCGGCCTTGTTCAGCACGATCTGATGCCAGCCCAGTTCCTTGGTCAGGTAGTTTCTGTTGTGGTCCTTTGACTGTTGCTCCGGCGAAAAGTGCAGGCCGCCGTCGTACTCGGCGCACGTCCTGTACTCCTTGCAGCTGAGGTCCGGCTGCACCAGCTCGTGGCCGGAGGCGTCCCTGAGCTTCACGTTGTGTTCAAAGGTGGGCAGCGGCGAATCGTCGATCAATAGGCGCAACGCAGTTTCAGGGGGAGAATCCGAGCCCACCCGGACAAGCTCCATCGCCGCCCTCAGCTTGTTCATGCCTCGCCAACCAGCATGGCCTGCCACATAGGGTTTCAGCTCGTCCAGTTCCAGCATGGGTTGTTTGAAAGGGACGCAAATGCCATCATGTGCACACACAATCTGGTCGGCCATGGCAACAAGTTCTTCAACACCCAGCAGTGGGGCCAAGTCCAGCAACGTCCGCTCCACCCTGGTCACTGGAACTCCAGCCATGACCATGAGGTCAAATTTGTCCAGGAGCACGTTGTGGCCGTTAACGTTCTTGCGCCTGGGTTGCGGTTCGCCCCGCCGCCTCGAGAGATCAAGGGTTTGCACGGATTCATACCGCAACGGCAGGTACAGCCCGTGAAGTTTTGCCGCAGTGAGATGGCTGACAAAGCTGCGGGGCGTGGCGGCAACGTGGACGCGACACTCCTCCAGCAGGTTGACGTCCGCGAATTTTGGCATCCTGATCCCCTGGCTGGGCAGGAGCAGGTCGTCGGCCCTGGATCGGCTGCGTGTGAGCCCCCGTTGGCGGGCCTGCTCCACGGTGAATGGCTGCCGGTCCAACGGAAATGGCAGCGGGTCTGGACTTCTCATGGTCCAATTACCCCAACTATTGGGGGTCCGTGGGCTCCGAATGTGCCGAAATTGCCAAATCTGTGGACAACTCCCGGCGTGAGTCAGCAGCGATGGCGACTTAGATCGAGGCTAAGTCGCCATCGCTGCTGACTCGACGAGGGGGCGGCGCGGTTACCGCTTGAGCAGGCCGCGAACCTTCCGGATTCCCTTCCGGCCCAGCGGCAGCGCCCTCGCGAACACCGGGTACAGCGGCGACAGCCCCTTGTCCCAGGTGCCGGCCAGCATGTTTTCGTGGCTGGCGAAGCCGAACTTGAACTTGGAGACGCCGTCGTTGAGCAGGCCGTTGAAGTCGTAGCGTGTGATGCCCCGGGCCTTCATTTCCTGGATTGCCAGCCACTTCAGCGAGAAATTCGCACGCAGCTGGCTGCCGGCGTCGGTCATTCCGCCATACAGCTCAAACGCCGTGGCATCGCTCGCCGCCAGCCACAGGAAGGAGACCACGGTGTCGCCGTCGAACGCGGCATAAACCGGCGAGCCCTCCCCCAGATTGTTGAAAATGTCCAGGTAGTAGCCGTCCGCGTGGATGCCGAAGTTGGCGCGCCGGGCAGTCTCCTTGTAGACGGCCAGGCACTGCGGCAGCTCGGCGGCGGTCACGGCACGGTATTCCACCGCCTCGCGGCCCGACTTGCGGATGTACTGGCGCGTCTTTTTCGCCATGGCGCCCAGCAGCTCGTCCTCGGTCTGCGTGAGGTCCAGGATCAGCGTGCGCGGGATCAGGATGGTGCTCTCGCTGCGCTTCCAGCCGGCACCCGCGAGCTGCACGGCGGGCGTCGAGTCCGCGTCCCAGTCCGGCTCCATGCTCAGCGCCACGGACTTGTGTGCCGCCTTCACATAAAGCACGACGGCGTCCAGCACCTCCCGCTCCCGGCCCGCCGCCGTCTGGGGTCCCCTGGGCAGGTACGCCAGCGAACGAAAGGGGAACGGGAGCTTCCGCACCAGGATCTGGGCCGAGCCAACCAGCTCGCCGGCCGTGTCCTGCACGAGGACCCTGTCCACGCTCCAATTGTGGGCGGCCTTCGTTTCGCCCCATCCCCACAGCTGCATGGGGTGCCCCTGCTGGCCATTGACGGCGGCGTCCCATTGCTCGCGGACAGGGCAGGGCACAACACTTAAAGTCATGGTCCAACCCTACCGGCTGCGCGGCATGGCCCAGATCCTGCGCCCGTCCTGCGGCGGCGGGTCGCCTCCGGCGGCGGTGGGTAGCCTCCGGTGGCGGCGGGTCGCCTCCGGTGGCGGGTCGTCTCCGGCGGCGGAGCCGGCATTTTTTGTAGGCGACGTAAAGGAGACACCTAAGGCCGCCCGCGGCCGTGGTGTCGGATAGTCGCCGGAAAAATGCCGGGCCGCCGCCCTGCCTTACTCGTCATGCCTCCGCCGGCTCCGCCACCTGGATCTCGACAAGCTCGATCACCGGAGGCAGGCTCGATCAGCGGAGGGAGGCTCGATCACCGCAGCGACCGCCGCAGCGCAGCTTACGGGCGGCGGGCGTACGTCTCCCACTTGTGGGCCTGGTGCTCGCCCTCCACGAAACGGACGGTGCCGGACTTGGAACGCATCACGATGGACTGGGTCAGCACGCGGCCCTTGTCGTAGCGGACTCCCTTGAGAAGGTCGCCGTCGGTGATGCCCGTGGCGGCGAAGTAGCAGTTGTCGCTGGTGACCAGGTCGTTCGTGGAGAGGACCCTGTCCAGGTCGTGTCCGGCGTCGAGCGCCTTTTGCTTTTCTTCATCCGAGGTGGGCCAGAGGCGGCCCTGGATGACGCCGCCCAGGGTCTTGATGGCGCAGGCGGCCACAATGCCCTCGGGGGTGCCGCCGATGCCCATGAGCGCATCCACGCCGGTGCCGGTGCGGGCGGCGGCGATGGCGCCGGCCACGTCGCCGTCGAGGATGATCTTGGTGCGGGCGCCGGCGTCGCGGATTTCCTGGATCAGGCCCTGGTGGCGGTCGCGGTCAAGGACCATGACGGTGAGCTGGTTGACCTTCACGCCCTTGGCCTTGGCGATCAGGTGCAGGTTTTGCTTGACGGGCAGGCGCAGGTCCACCATGTCGGCAGCTTCCGGCCCGGTGACCAGCTTCTCCATGTAAAACACGGCGGAGGGGTCAAACATGGTGCCGCGTTCGGCCACGGCCAGCACGGCCAGGGCGTTGTTGATGCCCATCGCAGTCAGGCGGGTGCCGTCAATGGGGTCCACGGCCACGTCGCACTCGGGCCCGGAGCCGTCACCGACCACCTCGCCGTTGAACAGCATGGGGGCCTCGTCCTTCTCGCCCTCCCCAATGACCACAACGCCGTTGAAGTGGACGGTGGATAGCAGTGAGCGCATGGCGTCAACCGCTGCGCCGTCGGCCAGGTTCTTTTCGCCAAATCCCACCCAGTGGCCGCCGGCAATCGCGGCAGCCTCCGTGACGCGGACCAGCTCAAGGGCAAGGTTCCTGTCGGGCTCGTCGTCGCCCACTGCCAGCGAGCGGGAAAGCTGTGAGAAATCCAGATTTGTAGTTTTTTCAGCCACGTAAAACCCTCATTTTCGAAGTAGGAATAGGGTCACTGCGTGCGACGGTGCACGCCCCTCCCGTATGGTCACCTACACCTGCAATCATAGTGGGCGGTTGCCGCGGGCCCGCGAGTTTAACCTTCCGTGACCTGCGCCGGGGGCCGGTGCACGGCCCCCGCACGGCCGCCCCACGGCCCCCGGAGTGCGGCCGGAGGCACAGGCACCCGCCATTTCTGGGACAATGGGGGCGTGAGTGAATCCCCCCAGAACGCCCCCGTCAAGCCGGTCATTGCCGCAGCGGCCGCCAAGCGCGCCAATGCGTCCGTGATCGGCATGCTCCTGGCCATGCTGGCCACAGTGGCCATTGTGCTGACCATTGTGTGGCTCAACCCGCACCAGAAAGCGGAGGTTTACCGTCAGCCGGTGGACGTTGCCGCAATTTCCGCGAACGCCGCGCAGACGGCGGGCTTCACCCCGGCCGCCCCGAAGCTGCCGGCGGGCTGGTATGCCAACTATGCGCGCTGGAACGGTGCCGGGGCCGACGGCGTCGCCTTCTGGGATGTGGGCTTTGTCACCTCGGCCAACACTTTCATCGCACTGCGGCAGACTACGTCCGCCAACCCCACGTGGCTGGCCTCGCAGGCGGGGGACGCTCCCGTGACGGGCACGCGCAACATAGCTGGCCGCACCTGGGAGCTCCGTGATAAACCTAAGGGGGATCGCAGCCTGATCTTGGTCAGCGGCAAGGTCACCATCATCCTCACCGGGCAGGCCGAATTCAAGGAATTTGATGCGCTTGCTACCGCAGCCGCCACGTCACTGGATTCCGCCCCCGCACCGACAGCTACGAAGGGCGCACCATGATGAATGGCGGAGAAGACGGCAACATCAACGCAGTAACCACCCACCCTCACACCCCCGCGGGGGCCTGGACCACCCTCATGGAGGGCAACCAGCGATTCGTCGCCAGCAGCGCCTCCCACCCCAACCAGGATTCGGCCCGGCGCACCTCGCTGATGTCCACCCAGCACCCCTTCGTCATGATCTTCGGATGCTCGGACTCCCGGCTGGCCGCGGAAATCATCTTTGACCTGGGGCTCGGCGACGCCTTTGTGGTCCGCACCGCCGGCCACGTCATCGACAACACCGCGCTGGGCTCGCTCGAATACGGGGTGGAATACCTGGGCGTGCCCCTGATCGTGGTCCTGGGCCACGACAGCTGCGGCGCCGTCACCGCCACGAAGGCCTCCGTGGAAACGGGCGCCATGCCGGCCGGCTTCATCCGCGACCTGGTGGAGCGCATCACCCCGTCCGTGCTAACCTCCCTGCGCAAGAACAAGGACAGCGACGTCAACGCCATGGTGGAGGAGCACGTCAAGCAGACCGCCGCCCGCCTGGTGGAAAACTCCCCCATCATCGCCGGCGCCGTCGCACGCCAAAAAACCGCCGTCGTCGGCCTGACCTACCGCCTCAACGAGGGCCGGGCAGACCTCGTCTACAGCAATGGCCCCATCGGCCTTTAAGCCAGCCACCCCCAAACCCAAGCACGACGGCGGAACCCGGGTTTCGGCGTCGTGCTTGCGTTAAAGAGGGGGAAGGGTTTTGGGGGCGTGCGGGCGGCGGCGATATGGTGGAAGCATGACTGACACTGCCGCGGCCACCGCACAAGAGTTCCGCATTGAACATGACACGATGGGCGAGGTCCGGGTTCCGGCCAACGCCCTGTACAGCGCCCAGACACAGCGCGCCGTGGAGAATTTCCCGATTTCCGGCATGACGCTGGAGCGGGCGCACATCGAGGCACTGGCCCGGATCAAGAAGGCCGCCGCCACCACCAACGCCGAGCTGGGCGTGCTGGACGAGGAACTGGCGCGCGCCATTGAAGCCGCCGCCGACCTGGTCGCAGCAGGCAACTTCGACGGCGACTTCCCGATCGACGTGTTCCAGACCGGCTCCGGCACGTCCTCCAACATGAACATGAACGAGGTCCTGGCTTCGCTGGCGAACCGGGCGCTGGCTGCCGCCGGCTCCGCGAAGACGGTCCACCCGAACGACCACGTCAACGCCTCGCAGTCCTCCAACGACGTGTTCCCCACCTCGGTCCATGTGGCCGCAACGTCCGCGCTGATCAACGACCTCACCCCCGCGCTGGCGCACCTGGCCGAGTCGCTGGAGCGCAAGGCCGAGGAATTTGCCACCGTGGTGAAGTCCGGCCGTACGCACCTCATGGACGCCACGCCCGTCACCCTGGGCCAGGAATTTGGCGGCTACGCGGCGCAGGTCCGCTACGGCATTGAGCGCATTGAGGCGTCACTGCCCCGCGTCGCCGAGGTTCCGCTGGGCGGCACGGCCGTGGGCACGGGCATCAACACGCCGGCCGGCTTCCCGCAGCGCGTCATCGCCCTGCTGGCCCAGGACACCGGGCTGCCGCTGACCGAGGCCCGCAACCACTTCGAGGCGCAGGCCAACCGCGACGGCCTGATCGAGGCGTCCGGCCAGCTTCGCAACATTGCGTACTCCATCATGAAGATCGCCAACGACCTGCGCTGGCTCGGCTCCGGCCCCAACACGGGCCTGGGCGAAATCTCCATCCCGGACCTGCAGCCCGGCTCCTCGATCATGCCCGGCAAGGTCAACCCCGTCATCTGCGAGGCCGCCATCATGGTTGCCGCCCAGGTCATCGGCAACGACACCACCATTGCGCTGTCCTCAACGAACGGTGCGTTTGAGCTGAACGTGGGCATCCCCGTCATGGCCGCAAACCTGCTCCAGTCCATCCGCCTGCTCACCAACACCTCCCACGTGATGGCGGAGAAGATGGTGGACGGCATCATCGCCAACGTGGAGCGCGCCCGCTTCCTGGCCGAGGCCTCCCCCTCCATCGTGACGCCGCTGAACAAGTACATCGGCTACGAAAACGGCTCCAAGATCGCCAAGCACGCCATCAAGGAGGGCCTGACCATCCGCGAGGCCGTGCTGGCCCTGGGCTTCGTGGACCGCGGCGAAATCACGCTGGAGCAGCTGGATTCCGGGCTCGACGTGCTGGCCATGACCCGCCCGCCGCCGTCGTACTTCCTGTGGGCGGGTGGCCGAGGCGTGGTTATCTCCAACCTCAACGGTCGGGGCGGTGGTTATCTCCAACCTCGACGGGGCGGGTGTGACGAACGCCACTCGCCAAAAACTTTGCACTCCGGCCAAAATAGTGCAAACTTTTACTTTGTGACTGAAAGTGCAAATATTTGCGCCGCGCATGGACTGCGGGCGCGCAAGCGTGAGGCAACCCGGTCCGCCATCACCTCGGCGGCCCGGCGCTTCACCGCGAACCACGGGCTGAACGGCTTCACCATTGAGCAGCTCTGCGAGGACGTGGGCATCTCCCGCCGCACGTTCTTCAACTACTTCCCGTCCAAGGAAGACGCCATTGTGGGGCACCTGCTGGATGAATTCCCGGCCGATGCCATGGCTGCGTTCATCGCCGGCGGGCAGGACACCGGCGGATCGGACGCCGGAGTGGAACGCGGGCCGGGCGGCCTGACCACCACACTGCTGCGGGCACTGTTTGACCTGACGGTTTCCATGGCGGATCAGCTGGACTTCACGCGGGAAAACGTCCACGCCCTCATCAAGGTGATGAAGGTGGAGCCGCAACTCATGATCAAGATGATGGGCAGCGCCGAGGCCCGCGAGCACGAGTTTGCGCACATCATCACCCAGCGCGAGGGCCTGGCCCCGGACGACCCGCGGGCCCTGCTGATTGCGAGCCTCTTCGGCACCATGTCCCGGCGGGCCAGCCAAACGTTCTTCTCCGAGGACAACGTGCTCAGCTACGCCGACATTCTGGCCGGCCACCTGGCCCAGGCCCAACAATTCTTCGTATTCTCCAAGCTGACCTTTGAAGGGACCAGATGAGCACCGCCATCAAGGCAGGGCAACCGCTCCTGTTGACCCAAAAGAGGATTTGGATCATCTTCTCCGCGCTCATTGCGGGCATGCTGCTTTCCAGCCTCGACCAGACCATTGTTTCCACCGCCATGCCCACCATCGTGGGCAAGCTGGGCGGCGTGGAGCACCAGACGTGGATCACCACCGCGTACCTGCTGGCCACCACCATCGTGATGCCCATCTACGGCAAGTTCGGTGACATCCTGGGCCGCCGTAACCTCTTCCTGGCCGCCATTGCCATCTTCACACTGGCCTCCATTGGCTGCGCGTTTGCCACCGACTTCTGGGGCTTCGTGATCTTCCGTGCCATCCAGGGCCTGGGCGGCGGCGGGCTGATGATCCTTTCGCAGGCCATCATTGCCGACATTGTCCCGGCCAACGAGCGCGGCAAGTACATGGGCCCGCTGGGCGCCATCTTCGGCCTGGCCGCAGTGGCCGGACCCCTGTTGGGCGGCTACTTCGTGGACCACCTGACCTGGGAATGGTGCTTCTACATCAACATTCCCGTGGGCATCATTGCCTTCGTGATCGCGTTCTTCACCCTGACCCTTCCGAACAAGAAGGCAGACAAAAAGATCGACTTCATGGGCGTGCTGTTCCTCTCCATCGCCACCACCTGCCTGATCTTCTTCACCGATTTCGGCGGCAAGACGGACGGCTGGACCTCGCTGACAACCTGGGCGTGGGGTGCCGGCCTGGCGGCCGCCGTCGCGCTTTTCATCTTTACCGAGGCGCGGGCGCAGGATCCCATCATCCCGCTGTCCCTGTTTAAGAACCCGATCTTCCTCAACTCCACTGCCATCGGCTTTGTCCTCGGCATGGGCATGTTCGCGGCGCTGGCGTTTGTGCCCACGTTCCTGCAGATGTCCTCCGGCACGTCCGCCGCGGAATCCGGCCTGCTCATGCTGCCCATGATGGCGGGCCTGATGGGAACGTCGATCTGGTCCGGCATCCGCATGACCAAGACCGGCAAGTACAAGATGTTCCCGATTGCCGGCTCCGTGCTGACCATCGTCACCATGTGGTGGATGACCACGCTGTCGGCGGACACCCCCATCTGGGTCATTTGCGCGCAGCTGTTTGCGTTCGGTGCGGGTCTGGGCCTGATCATGCAGATTGTGGTCATCGTGGTGCAGAACTCGGTGCCGGCCGCGCAGCTGGGCACCGCCACGAGCACGAACAACTACTTCCGCGAAGTGGGGTCCGCCCTGGGCGTGGCCGTGTTCGGCGCCATGTTCACCTCTCGCCTGTCCAGTTCGCTGACGGAGCTGTTCACCAAGGCTGGCGCCTCCCCCGAACAGGCCGGCAAGTCGATGTCCACGCTGGATCCGCAGGCCATGGCGGCGCTCCCGCCGGCGGTCAAGGACGGCATCATCAACGCCTACGCCAACTCCCTGGCGCCCGTGTTCTGGTACCTGATCCCGTTCATGGTGGTGGCGCTGGTCCTGGCGCTGACCATGAAGGTCATCCCCCTCTCCGACACCGCCGGCATGGTGGCGCGCGGCGAGGCGATCGGCGGCGAGGAGGCGCTCCGGATGGAGACCGAACGCTCCGCGGGCAAGCCCGCCATGGCCACTGCGGGTGACACCCTCCAGCTCACGCGCGAGGACCCTGACCCTGCGGACCCGGCCACGGACAAACCGTAAGTAGAGCTGAGAAGGCGCGTGCCGGCGTCGTACTGCTTTCAGGTACGACGCCGGCACGCGCCTTTTGCGTCTGTCCCGCCTGGCGCTTTGGTTGGGCGGGCGGCTGTTACCAGAGGAGCGGGCCCTTGCGGTTGGGCGCAGCGTCACTGCGCCTGGACAGGGCCGGGTTCCCCTTGACGGCCACGGACCACGCCCCGAGCGCGAACCCAGCTGCCACCAGGGCGTCGAAGAGGACTTGCGTGGCACCGGCACCCGTGAGCAGGTGGACCAGCCCGACTGCCGCCAATGCAACTGCTGCGGCGGCCGCTAGCAAGGAGAGGATGAGCGCCCAGCGGGGCAGCTTTCGAAGTTCCTTCACAGCGGCCAACTCCTTGGGAATAGCACGAATGAAATACTTGCCGCCAGCCTACACCAGGCGGTTTTTGGGTCCATGGTGCAGCTCCTGCGAGCCGATGGGCCGGCACCCCGCAGGAGCTGCACCGTCGATTCTTGGGAGGGCTGCGACCCGCAGGTGGTGCACCACCGAATCAACAATGGTGGGGAGGGGTCCCAAACGGACTCCGAAGGTACAGATACGGTTGGCCGGCGCGGATTCGGGAGTTGGAATGGCACCTTTGAGGCACCGATTGGCCGCTGAGTATGCAGCGATGGCGACATAGGCCGGGTCTAAGTCGCCATCGCTGCATACTCGAGGGGAAATTCGGCGGCCGGGACCCGGATTTCGACAGGCTCAATCACCGAGTGCCCAAATGGCGCCCGCGACAATCGGTGGTGCAGCTCCTGCGAGCCGACGGGCCGGCACCCCGCAGGAGCTGCACTGCCGATTCCGGCTCAGCGCTGGTAGCTGGGTTCGCCGTCGAAGGCCAGGGCCCGCTGGATGCAGGCGAGGTGGCCGGGGCGCAGCGGCGGAAGCTCGTCTGTGGCGAACCAGCCCACGGCGAGGGATTCGTCGTCGTTCACCCGGGCGGTGCCGCTGACGTGACGGGCGATGAATTCGATGTTCAAAAAGTCGCACACATCCCCGTTGGGGAACGTCACCGGCCCGACGGCGGCGATGCCGAGCAGGTGCTCAATCCGCGCAACAACTGCCGTTTCCTCGAAGATTTCGCGCAGCATGCCGGGGCCGGGCTCCTCGCCGGGTTCCAGGATTCCCGTGATCAGCGCCCAGCCGCCCGTGTCGGAGCGTTCGCCCAGGAGGACCCGGCCTTCGCTGTCAAAAACCACGCCGCGCACGCCGGGCAGCCAGAGGGGGTCGTGGCCGATTTTTTTACGCAGGTTGACGATGAATTCCGGTGAGCCCATGCCGCCAGCTTATCGAAGCGGTGCGGCCGGATCCGCGTTACCCCCTGGAAAGTGCGTGAAGTGGTGGAGCGTCGGGGAAAAACTCGCAAAAAGTG
>NZ_JAJLOZ010000059.1:0-31852 GCF_025548615.1 Arthrobacter sp. A2-55
ACTTCTTCAGCGCGGCCAGGGCTTCAGGGGCGCCCTGCAGGCGGTCCATGCCGGCGTCCTCCCACTCCACGGAGATGGGGCCGTCGTAGCCGATGGCCGTCAGCGCGCGGAATGCCGATTCCCAGGGGACATCGCCGCGCCCGGCGGAGACAAAGTCCCAGCCGCGGCGGGGGTCGCCCCACGGCAGGTGCGATCCCATGACGGTGTTGCGCCCGGTCATGCGCAGCTTCGTGTCCTTGCAGTCCACATGGTAGATGCGGTCCTTGAAGTCCCAGATGAAGGAGACCGGGTCGATGCCCTGCCACATGAAGTGGCTCGGGTCCCAGTTCAGTCCGAACGCCGGGCGGTGGCCGATGGCTTCCAGGGTGCGCACGGTGGTCCAGTAGTCGTAGGCGATTTCGGAGGGGTGGACCTCGTGGGCGAAGCGCACCCCGCATTCGTCAAAAACGTCCAGAATGGGGTTCCAGCGGTCGGCGAAGTCCTGGTAGCCGGCGTCGATCACGGATTCCGGGACGGGCGGGAACATGGCCACGTACTGCCAGATCGAGGAGCCCGTGAACCCGACAACGGTCTTGACGCCCAGTGCCTGGGCGAGCTTTGCGGTGAGTTTCATTTCCTCCGCGGCACGCTGGCGCACGCCTTCCGGGTCGCCGTCGCCCCACACCTTGGAGCCCACGATGGCCTGGTGGCGGAAGTCGATGGGGTTGTCGCACACGGCCTGGCCCTTGAGGTGGTTGGAGATGGCCCACACCTTGAGATTGTATTTTTCCAGCAGGGCCAGCTTGCCCTCGACGTAACCGGGCTCGTCCCAGCGCCACGGGTCCAGGTGGTCGCCGGAACAGGCGATCTCCAGGCCGTCATAGCCCCATCCGGAGGCCAGCCGGGCCACTTCCTCGAAGGGCAGGTCGGCCCACTGGCCGGTGAACAGGGTGTACGGGCGGGGCATGGTTAACTCCTTGTTGGCAGGGACGACGGGGTTTCGGTGGGTTCGGGTCTCGACGCGCTCGCAGGGCTCGCTGCTCGACCACCGGGTTCGGGTCTCGACGCGCTCGCAGGGCTCGCTGCTCGACCGCCGGCAGCTCGACCACCGGGCCCAACCACGGGGAGGGTGGCGCCGCCGGCCGCGGAGGAGGCCTCGATGGCGGCCAGGACCTGCTGCACGCCGAGCCCTTCCTCGAACGACGGCGAGGGATCGGTTCCATTGCGGATGGCCAGCAGGAAGTCGCGGAGCTGGTGGGTGAAGCTGTGCTCCCAGCCAATCACGTGTCCCTGCGGCCACCAGCCCACCATGTACGGATGTTCCGGTTCGGTGACCAGGATGCGGCGGAAGCCCTGCACCTCGATGGGCTCGGTGCCGTCCAGGAAGAACAGTTCGTTGGGGTTTTCCAAATTGAACGTCAGGGACCCGCTGGTGCCATAAACCTCCACCCGCAGGGCGTTCTTTTGCCCCAGTGCCACGCGCGACACGTCGACGCTGGCCACCGCGCCGCCGGCCAGGGACAGCGTGGCCCAGGCGGCGTCGTCGACCGTGACAGCTTCCGGGCCGTCGGGGCCCGGCCGCTGGGAGGTAAAGGTGTGCAGGCGCCCGCTCACCTCGGTGACGGTGTCGCCCAGCAGGAACTGGACCTGGTCGATGGCGTGGGAGGCAATGTCCCCCAGCGCTCCGGAGCCGGCCGTTTCCTTGCGCAGGCGCCAGGTCATGGGGGAGTCAGGGTCCGCCAACCAGTCCTGCAGGTAGGAGGCGCGGACCTGGCGGATGGTGCCGAGCCTGCCGTCCGCGATGAGCTGGCGCGCCAGGGCCAGCGCGGGCACGCGGCGGTAGTTGAAGCCCACCATGGACCGCACCCCGGCGCTTCTGGCGGCCTGGGCGGCACGGACCATGGCCTCGGATTCCGCCAGCGAGTTCGCCAGCGGCTTTTCCACCAGCACGTGCTTCCCCGCAGCCAGGGCCGCCGTCGCGATTTCCGCGTGCAGCCAGCCGGGGGCGCAAATGTCCACGATGTCGATGTCGTCCCGCTCCAGCACCGAGCGCCAGTCGGTGGCGGATTCGCTCCACCCGTACTTCGCCGCAGCCGTGGCCACGGCCTCGGCGTGCCTTCCCACCAGGACCTTTTGTTCAAAGGAGAGCACGTCAAAGTGGTTTGCCACCGATCGCCAGGCATTGGAGTGCGCCTGGCCCATGAAGGCGTAGCCAATCACCGCGACGCCGAGGGGCCGGGCGCTGGCCGGGGTCTGGGGGGAGTTCATGTGTTCGGATTCCTAGAGGGTTGCTTCGGTGGGGTTCCAGTCCGCGGGCAGCGGTGCCGAGGCCGGGGCCGTGCTGTCGACGGCGACAAATTCGCCGCTTTCCACGGATTCGGCAATCGAGACCATGGCATCCAGCACGTGGAAGGCGAGTTCGCCCGGGACCCGGTGCGGCACGCCGGCGCGGATGGAGCGGGCCAGGTCCAGCACGCCCATGCCGCGACCGTTGGCCGGGCCTGTGGCGGCAATGGAGGTCCAGCCGTCCTCGCCGCGCTTGCACAGCTGGATGTCGCCGTCGAAATTGTTGGGGTCCGGCAGCGAGATGGTCCCCTCGGTGCCGGTGATCTCGACAAATCCCATGCGGGTCTTGGGGGATTCAAAGCTGAAGACGCTGTGTGATGACGCACCCGAGGTGAACTTGGCGATGGCGCTGACATGGGTGGGGACCTCGACGTCGAACACCTCGCCTTCCTTGGGCCCGGAACCTATGGTGCGGGTGGGGAAGGCGGTATTGCCGACGGCGGCCACGGCGGCGATGGGCCCGAAGGTCTGGACCAGCGCCGTCAGGTAGTACGGTGCCATGTCAAAGAGCGGGCCGGCACCCTTTTGGAACAGGAACGCGGGGTTCGGGTGCCAGGATTCCGGGCCGGGGGACTGGAACATGGTCAGGGCCGTCAGGGGGGTGCCGATTTCGCCGGCGTCGATCAGGCGGCGGGCGGTCTGCAGCCCCGCACCCAGGAAGGTGTCCGGCGCGCAGCCAAGGCGAACGCCGGCAGCCTGGGCTTCCTTGAGCAGCCCCAGCCCGCTTTCACGGTCCAGCGAAAACGGCTTCTCGGTCCACACGTGCTTGCCCGCCTTGACGGCGGCCGTGGCCACTTCCACATGGGCGGCGGGGATGGTCAGGTTGACGATGATTTCCACGTCCGGGTGGTTCAGTGCCACGTTGACGCCGCCGGAGGCTTCGATGCCGTATTCGGCGGCGCGGGCCGCGGCGGCCTCTTCGAAGAGGTCGGCAATGACCAGCACCTTCACGTCCGGGAAGGTGGTGAGGTTGTCCAGGTACTGCTTGCTGATGTTTCCAGCGCCAATGACGGCGACGCCGACGGGTCCGGTTTTTGCCACGGGGATCAGGCCTTTCCGCGGTTCAGGAAGGCAAGGCTCTGGGCGATGCCGTCAAAAATGTCCCCGGCGTAGTCGTCAAACTCCACCACGCCGACTTCCAGTGACTTTGCGGCACCAATGACGTCCCAGACGGGCACCGCGCCCTGGCCGGCGGGCAGCTGGGCCTTGGTGTCCGTGGTCAGGGGGCCGTCCTTGATGTGGATGAACTTCACGCGCTCGCCCAGGCTGGTCAGGACGTCCACGGCATTGGCGCCGCCCACCGAGACCCAGTACGTGTCCACCTCCAGCACCAGTTCCGGATCCAGCAGCGTTGCAAAGTATTCCAGTGCCGTGGTGCCGTCGACCTTGGACTCCAGCTCCCAGGCATGGTTGTGGTAGCCCACGCGGATGCCGTATTCGGCGCCCTTCTTGGCGGCGGCGTTCAGCCCGGCCGCCGTCTTCTGGATTTCCTCGGCGCTTTGCCACTGTTCGGCCGGGATGAACGGATCGATCACCGTGGTCATGCCCAGCTTCTTGGCGGCGGCGAAGATTTCATCCTGGTCGTCCTTCAACAGCGGGGCGTGGCCGGAAGGGGCCGTGATGCCGTTGACTGCGAAGGCTTCGGCCAGGGCGTCGGCGGTGGCCACAAAGTTGTACGGCTCCACCTTGGTAAAGCCAAGTTCAGCCACGCGGGCAATGGTGCCGGGCAAGTCTTCCTCAAGCGGTTTGCGCACGGTGTAAAGCTGCAGGGAATACGTCACTGGGGTCTCCTGGGAAGGCTGAAAGAGTGTTCCACTTCAACTTAGGGGAACTTTTGACGAGCGTCAAGCAAAAGTTGGGCACCAAATTACATTGACAAGAATTGTGACAGATAGAAGCCCGTGTGTTATTTATTGGGGATGGCGAAGTCACCCGCAATTCCCCGCACAGCAACCACCGCGCCGAACGGCGGCCAGAACAGTGCGCCCAATGCGGCCGGGGTGGGCTCCGCGCGGGCCGGCGAGGTGTTCCAGCTGTTGCGTGACGGCCATGCCAGGACGCGGGCCGAATTGGCGGCCATCACCGGCCTGGCCCGTTCCACGGTGGCCGCGCGGATCGACGCCCTGGCCTCCTCCGGGCTGATCGGGCCGGCCGGTGAGGCAGTCTCCTCAGGCGGGCGGCCGCCGTCGCGCTTTGCCTTTCAGCCCACCGCCCGCGTGATCCTGGCCGTCGACGTCGGCGCCACGCACGTGCTCATTGGCCTGACGGACCTCAGCGGCAAGGTGCTCAGCGAACTGCGCGAATCCATTGACATTTCCACGGGACCGGTGCCCGTTCTTGACGCCGTCCTGGACCACTGCGGGCAGCTGCTGGCGCAGGCGGGACGGCATGAGAGCGAGCTGGTGGGCATTGGCATAGGCCTGCCCGGACCGGTGGAACATTCCACGGGCAAGCCGGCCAGCCCGCCCATCATGCCCGGCTGGGACGGCTTTGACGTTCCTGCGTATGTCCAGCGCCGCTTCGACACCGACGTGCTGGTGGACAATGACGTGAACATCATGGCCCTGGGCGAGAGGGCGGTGTACTGGCCCGACGCCGAGAACCTCCTGTTCATCAAGGTCGCCACGGGCATCGGTGCCGGCATTGTCAGCGGCGGCCTGCTGCAGCGCGGCGCGGACGGCACGGCCGGAGACATCGGCCACGTGAGGGTGCCGCGCGGGGGCGAGGTGCTGTGCCGGTGCGGCAATTACGGCTGCCTGGAAGCCATGGCGTCCGGCCCCGCCGTGGCTGCAGCCCTTGCTGCCAGCGGCGTGCCGGCGGCCACCGGGGAAGACGTTTTGGAGCTGGCCCGCCGCGGAAACCTGGCCGCCATCCAGGCCATGCGCCAGGCCGGCCGGGATGTGGGGGACGTGCTGGCGGCCTGCGTCAACCTGCTCAACCCGTCCGTGATTGTCATTGGCGGCGGGCTGTCCTCCGCCGGCGAATACCTGATGGCAGGTGTCCGCGAAGTGGTGTACCAGCGCTCCCTGCCACTGGCCACGGCGCGGCTGCGCATTGTCCAGTCCATGGCGGCCGACCACGCGGGCGTCCTGGGTGCCGGGCGCATGGTGATTGACCATGTGCTGGCACCGGACGGCGTGGAGCGCCTGGTGGCGGAGCACCAGCAGGCATGAGCGGGGCCGGGGGAGGCCGGGAAACGGGCACGGACGGCGCCGGCCGGGAAACCGGCGCCGGCGGAGGCGCCGGCAAGGTGACCATTGCCGGCCTGGCTGCCCGGCTGGGCCTGTCCAAGGCGTCTGTTTCCTATGCCCTCAACGGCCAGCCCGGCGTCAGCGGCCCCACCCGTGCCCGCGTGCTTGCCCTGGCGGCCGAGCTGGGCTGGTATCCCAGTTCCAGCGCCCGCGCCCTGTCCCAGTCCCGCAGCGATGCCGTGGGGATAGTGCTGGCCAGGTCCCCCGAAGAGGTGGGCTCGGAATCGTTTTACATGAACGTGCTGGCCGGCATTGAGGCTGTCCTGAGCGACCATGACCTGAACCTGGTGCTGCGCATGGTGACCCCGGAGGCCGACCCCGGAACCCGCCGGGACCTGGCCGTCTACCGGCGGTGGGCCGGGGAGGGCCGCGTGGGCGGCGTCATTGTCTTTGACCACGTGGCGGATGATCCCCGCCTGCAGCTGCTGGCCGCCCTGCGCCTGCCGCACGTGCTGGTGGGCGCCGCCGGGGATGCGGCCCGCACGGCCTATGGCGCCAACACCACGGTGGACCAGGGGCGGGATGCGGCCACCGTGGTTGACGCCCTGCACCGCCTGGGCCACCGCCATTTCGCCTATGTTTCCGGCCCCATGGCCCTCACCCACGAGACCGCCCGCTGGGCTGGGCTCCTGGCCGCGGCCGGCCGGCTGGGGATGACCGCCGTGACCAGTGCCTCCGACTACACCGCGGACGACGGCGGGAAGGCCACTACCGCTGTCATCGCCGGCTTGGCCGTGGGGTCCCCGGAGTTTCCGACGGCCGTGGTCTATGGCAATGACCTCATGGCAGTGGGCGGGCTCCAGGCGCTGAAGCGGCTCGGCGTGCTGGTCCCGGCCCACGTGTCGGCGCTGAGCTGGGACGATTCGCTCCTGTGCCAGCTCAGCTCTCCCGGCGTCGCGGCACTGGCACGCAACACCATGGAGCTGGGCCGCCGCTCCGCCGCCCTGCTCTTGGAGGTCATGGATGGTCACAGGGCTTCCGATGTTGCCATGCCGGCAGGCGCGCTGCTGGCCCGTGAAAGCCTCGGCCCGGCACCCCGTTAGGCCTGCCGGCACCGCCTGCGGATCATAACAAAGCGGTAACGATGCCGCCGAGCTGAACCGGTTCAGTTAAGCTGGTCACACACCCGGTGGCGCATTTTTCATGCCAAAAACCGCGTGATTGCAGGGTTTTTGGCGACGCTGTCGCCGAATTATCGCGCCCCGGCAGGCGAGATTTGATGACTGCAATCCAATAGCCTTAAAAATCGATCGTAACTTTTGATTGACGATCGACATAAGTTCATCTAGGTTTGGTTTCACGTAGGGGAACGGGTTCGCCCGGGACGCTCAGATCACGAAAAATCGGGAATCGCACGACAATGACAAGGAAGTCGCGACAGTGAAAATTCGTACTTTTGCCGCAGCAGCGGCAATCGCAGCCCTTGCAATAACCGCAACAGGCTGCAGCGGTGGCACCAGCAATTCCGGCGCCACGAATGGCGGGGGAAAGACCCTCACCTACTGGGCCAGCAACCAGGGCACCAGCCTTGACAACGACAAGCAGGTGCTCACGCCGGAGCTGCAGAAATTCCAGGACCAGACGGGCATCAAGGTCAACCTTGAAGTGATCGGCTGGAATGACCTGCAGACCCGCATTCAGACCGCCGTCACCTCCGGCCAGTCACCCGATGTGCTCAACATCGGCAACACCTGGGCGGCTTCCCTGCAGTCCACCGGCGCCTTCATGCCGTTCGACTCCGCAGCCTTTGACGCGATTGGTGGCAAGGCCAAGTTCGTCAAGACGGCCATGGACACCGGCGGCGTCCCCGGACAGGACCCCACCTCCGTCCCCCTGTACGGACTGGCCTACGGGCTGTACTACAACAAGGCCATGTTCAAGGATGCCGGCCTGACCCCTCCCACCACCTGGGAAGAGATGGTGGCCGACGCCAAGAAGCTGACCACCGGCAGCGTCCACGGCATGACCCTGGCGGCCGGAAGCTACACGGAAAATTCCCACTTCGCGTTCATCAACGCAGCCCAGAACGGTGCTGAATTCTTTGGCGCCGACGGCAAGCCCACCTTCACCTCCGATGGAATCGTCAACGGCATTGCCCGCTACCTGGACCTCATGCAGGCGGACAAGGTGGTCAACCCCTCCAATGCCCAGTACGACAACGGCACCCAGGCCATCAACGACTTCGCCAACGGCAAGGCCGCCATGGTGCTGAGCCAGAACAACGCCAACAGCTCCATCGCCTCGCAGGGCATGAAGGATGACGCCTACGGCGTGGTCGCCTTCCCGGCGCCGGCCGGCGGGCAGCAGATTGCCACGATGGTGGCGGGGATCAACATGTCCATCTTCAAGAACACGAAGAACAAGGACGCCGCCCTCCAGTTGGTGAAGTTCATGACCAGCGAAGCCACGCAGGCCTCCCTGGACAAGTCCTTCGCCGCACTTCCCGTCCTCCAGGGAGTGACCCCGAGCTTCACTACCAACGCAGAGCAGGCCAAGACCTTCGAGGACATCTACTCCAACAAGTCCAAGCCCCTCCCGCTGGTGGCGGCCGAGGACCAGTTTGAGAGCACTGTCGGCAAGGCCATGAACCAGATGTTCGCCAAGGTTGCTTCCGGCGGCACCGTCAGCAAGGCCGACATCAAGGCGGCCCTGACCACCGCGCAGCAGGCAGTCGAGGCTGCCGGCTAACCGTCAGTAGTCCAGCCCAACCAGGCGTTGAAGGGGCGGGGCCCGCGCAGCCGGCCCCGCCCCTTCACCGACCAAGTCCTTCCCAGAAAGGTGAGTGTCCGCAGTGTCTGCAACCACCACCACCCGAAAGTCCGGGGCGTCAGCCAAGGCGCCTCGCGGCGAGAACCGCAAAGGCCGCCGCGCCGGCTGGTGGCTGCCCTACGCGCTGCTTGCCCCCGCCGTCATTTTTGAGCTGGTCATCCACGTCATTCCCATGGTGACGGGCATCTGGATGAGCTTCCTCAAGCTCACCAAGATGTTCATTTCCAACTGGGGCAACGCCCCGGTCACCGGCCTGAAGAACTACCAGATCGCACTCGACTTCAATTCCGCCGTCGGCTCCGGGCTCCTGAAGTCCTTCCTGATCACGGCCGCATTCACCATCCTGGTGGTCGGCATTTCGTGGGGGCTCGGCATGGCCGCCGCCGTCGCCCTGCAAAAATCCTTCTTCGGCCGAGGCTTCTTCCGCACCCTGTTCCTGATTCCCTATGCCCTTCCCATGTACGCCGGCGTCATTGCCTGGAAATTCATGCTGCAGAAGGACAACGGGGCCATCAACCACTTCTTCTTCGACAACCTGGGCCTGCCCGGCGACAGGCCATTCTGGCTGATCGGCAACAACGCGTTCTGGGCGGTGGTCATCGTGGCCATCTGGCGCATGTGGCCGTTTGCCTTCCTCATGCTAATGGCCGGGCTGCAGTCCATCCCCAACGACGTCTACGAGGCATCCGCCGTGGACGGCGCCAAGCCGCTGCGCCAGTGGTCGGCGATCACGCTGCCCATGCTGCGCCCCGTCAACATGGTGCTGCTGCTGGTCATGTTCCTGTGGACCTTCAACGACTTCAACACCCCGTTTGTGCTGTTTGGCGGCTCCAACCCGCCGGCCGGGGACCTGATCTCCTTCCACATCTACAATGCCTCGTTCCTGACGTGGAACTTCGGGTCCGGCGCCGCCATGTCCGTGCTGCTCCTGCTGTTCCTGCTGGTCATCAGCGGAATCTACCTTCTCATCATGAACCGGAGGAAAGACCGTGCATGAAACCACCAGCGCCAAGGCGTTCAGAATCACTACCATCACGCTGCTGAGCATCTTCACGATCGTCCCCATCTGGGTCATGGTCATCTCCGGCCTGAAACCGTTGAAGGATGTCCAGGGTGCGTTCTCCTGGTGGCCCAGCACGCTGACCATCCAGCCCTACATCGACATGTGGCAGACGGTGCCGCTGGCCAGCTACTTCCTCAACTCGGTCATCGTCTCCAGCGTGGCCACCGTGCTGTCGCTGATCATCGCCATCTTCGCCTCCTATGCGATCTCCCGCTACAACTTCCGCGGCCGGACCATCTTCTCCACCACCGTCCTGTCCACCCAGATGCTGCCCGGCGTGCTGTTCCTGCTGCCGCTGTTCCTGATCTTCGTCAACATCAACACCAACTTCGGTCTGCAGCTGGTGGGCACCCGGACCGGGCTGATCATCACTTACCTGACGTTCTCGCTGCCGTTCTCCATCTGGATGCTGGCCGGCTACTTTGACGGCATCCCGCGCGAGCTTGACGAGGCCGCAAAGGTGGATGGCTGCGGGCCGATGCGCGCACTCATCCGGGTCATCCTGCCCGCCGCCCGGCCCGGCCTGGTCGCCGTGGCCATCTACAGCTTCATGACCAGCTGGGGCGAGGTCCTCTTCGCATCCGTCATGACCACCGACGCCAACCGGACCCTGGCCGTGGGCCTGCAGCTCTACTCGACGCAGACCAATGTGTACTGGAACCAGATCATGGCCGCCTCCGTGGTGGTCAGCATCCCGATCGTGATCGGCTTCCTGCTCCTGCAAAAGAACTTCGTGGCAGGTTTGACGGCGGGCGCCGTCAAGTAGCGCTGCCTTTCAAGACGGACGACGGCGGCACCCGGGCGAGTTGCAAAACCCGCCCGGGTGCCGCCGTCGTCCTGGCTTGCCCTGTCCGCGTTCAGGCGGACTGGCGAATGATCAATTCAGTGGGAACCGTAATGGCTGCCGGCTGCTTGCCGTCAATGACGTCCAGCAGGAGCCGGACCATTTCCTCGCTGATCCGCCCAAACGGCTGCCTGACGGTAGTCAGCGACGGGCTCGCCGTGGCGGAGATGCCGATGTCGTCAAAACCGGCGACGGCGACATCCTGGGGGGTGCGCAGTCCGGCTTCCGTGAGCACGTCGATGGCGCCAAGAGCCATGAGGTCGTTGCCAGCAGCCACGGCATCCAGGTCCGGCACCCGGCCAAGCAGCTCACGCATGGCTGCGGCGCCGCTTTCCCTGCTGTAGTCGCCGTAGGCGATCAAGCTTTCATCGGGCGATCCGCCGTGGTGGTCCTTGAAGGCCTTCAGCCGCCGGATGCCCCCGGAGGTGTCCTGGGGGCCTGCAATGGTGGCGATCCGCCGCCGTCCGCCGTCTTCCAGGTGCCGCAGCACGTCGAGGGCACCTTCATAATCGTCCGCCGCTACGTAGCCCATCTTCTTCTCAAACCCCAGGGGAACGCCACACGCAATGGCGGGCAGTCCGGCCGAAATGATGTCCGCAATGATCCCCTTCCTGCTTTGGTGTGAGGAGACCAGCAGCACGCCGTCCACGTGCCCGGCCGTCAAGAAATCGGCGGCGCGGCGCTGTTCCCCGGGTGTCCCCGCCAGAAGCAGGATCAGGGGGATGTCGTGGATGGCCAGGGCGTCGGCAGCCCCGCGCATCAAGACCTCAAAGTTGGGGTCCTCGAAAAGGCGGTCGTGGGATTCAGTCAACAGGAACGCCACCGAATGGGCCTTGTTGGTGGCCAGGCTCCTGGCATGGGGATTGACGCGGTAGCCGGTTTTCTTGATGGCCGCATTGACGGCGGCCAGGGACGCCGGGCTCACCCAGTGCCCGCCGTTGAGCACCCGCGAGACGGTTCCCCGGGACACCCCGGCCTCGGCTGCGACGTCGTCGATCTTGGGCCGGATCTTGCGCGGTGGCTGGGTCATGGTAAAAGACTACCTAGGCCTTGACTGCCCCGGCGGCAAGGTCCACCTTCCAGTACCGCTGCAACAGCAGGAACATGATGACCAGGGGGATGATCGAGAGCAGGGAGCCGGCCAGGACCAGCGTGTAGAGGGCGGGCGCCGAGGCACCCTGGTTGAGCAGCCCGTTGAGGCCCACCGTGATGGGGAACAGGTGGTCGTTGCCCAGCATGATGTACGGCAGCATGAAGTTGTTCCAGATGGCCACAAACTGAAACAGGAAGATCGTCACCAGCCCGGGCAGCATCATGGGCATGGCGATGCGGTTGAAAATGTACATTTCCTTGGCCCCTTCGGTCCTTGCGGCCTCCACAACGTCCCCGGGAACCGAGGCGGCGGCATATATGCGGGCCAGGTAAATGCCGTAGGGGCTGATGATCTGCGGCAGCAGGACGGACCAGTACGTGTTGGTGAGGCCCACCTGCGCCAGCATCAGGTATTGCGGGATGGCCAGGATGACTCCGGGAACCAGCACGCCCATGAGCAGGACCTTGAAGATGCCGTCCTTGCCGGGGAAGCTGAACTTTGCCAGGACGTAGCCGGACAGGGCGGATACCCAGGTGGATGCGAGCGCGCCAACGCCGGCGTAGAGGGCGGTGTTGAGCATCCAGCGCCAAAACAGACCGTCGCGGTAATTGCTTAGGTCCACAATGTTGTCCCACAGGTGGGTGCTGGGGGCAAGCGTGAAAGTGGAAAACAGCTGGTTGCCGTCCTTGCTGGCTGCGGCAACCACCCAGACTATGGGGAAGAGGCAGTACAGGGCGCCCAGAAGCAGGATGCCGGTGGAGACGTAGCTTGGCTTTTCGCGCAGGGCGGCCGGGCGGGATGTGGCGGTGGTGGTCATGGTCAGTTCTCCTGTCCGAAGGCCCGCTTCTGCACGATGCGCAGGAAAAGGAATGAGATGGCGAAGGTTGCCGCGGCAATGACCACGCTGGTGGAGGCGGCGGAGAAGATGTCGTTGCGGGTGAACGCGTCACGGTAGACAAGCATCAACGGTGACCAGCTGGTGGAGAGGCTGTTGGCCAGCGGGCGCAGGGTGGTGGGTTCGGCAAATACCTGCAGGGTGGCAATGATGGAAAACAGGGCTGTCATCACCACGGACGGGGCAATGATGGGGACCTTTATACGCAGGGCCATCTGGACTTCCGAGCAGCCGTCCAGGCGGGCGGCCTCATAAATTTCCGAGGGCACTGCCTTGAGTGAGGTGTACATGACGATCATGTTGAAGCCAACGCCTCCCCACAGGGCGATGTTGCAGATGGCGAACGTCACGAGCGAGGGGTCCAGCAGGGAGGGCATTGCCAACCCTGCCTTGTCGGCCAGGTAGTGCAGGGGGCTCACCCCGGGGAGGTACAGGAATCCCCACAGGAGTGAGCTGATGACGGCCGGCACGGCATACGGCAGAAAGATTGCGGTGCGTGAAAAGGCTCCTCCCCGGCTCCTGCGCGAATCGAGCAGGAGTGCAAACAGCAGCGCCAAGCCAAGCATCAGCGGAATGAGGATGGCGCCGTACAGGAGTACGCGCAGCACGCTGGCGCCAAATTCGGGATCCGTCAGGGAGTTCACATAGTTCTCAAGTCCGGCGAAGACCTGCGTTTGCGATCCCTTGCCAAGGCCCAGCCCCGTCACCTTCTTCTTCTGGAAACTCAGCACCAGGGTGTAAATGATGGGGGCTGCCATGAAGAGAACGAACAGGATGATCCCGGGCGCCAGCATGGTGTAGGGGACCAGCACCCGCGTCCTGAAGTTCCTTGCCCGCCTGGGGGTTCCGGGTGCTGCGGCGGCAGCCACACCCGGCCTGCTCACGGTTGTTGTCACGGATCCACGTCCTTGTACTGGGGTTGCTGGGATTGTTCGGATAATGGTGGGGGAGGGCGCCCGGAACCCTCCCCCACAGTGCTGCTACTTGACGGTGAAGCCCGACTTCTTCAGGTCGCCCACGGTGATGTCCTGCATGGCCGTCACGGCAGACAGGAAGGCGGACTTTTGCTTGGACTGCGCCGCCTTGGCGAACTGGTCGTTGTAGGCGTTGAACGCCACATTCACATTGGGGCCGTACGTGAAGGAGCCGACGCCCTTGGCCGCCTCGCCAATGACCTTGTAGAAGTCCGGCTGGTTACTGAAGAACGCGGGGGCCTTCGTCAGGGACGCTGCGGCCCTGGCAGTGTCCGCCGGGTAGATGCCCGCCACGTTCACGAGGGCGGCGACGGCTGCGGGGTCGGTGTTCAACCAGGTGGCGAACTTGGCCGCAGCGTCAAGGTGCTTGGACTGTGTCGTCACGGCGGTGGAGGAACCTCCCCAATTGCCGGTGGACGGCTTGGACGCATCCCACTGGGGCATGGGCGCCACCTTCCACTTGCCGGCGGTGGCCCCGGCATTCCCGGCGAGCACCCCGGGAGCCCAAGCGGCACTCAGCCAGCCCACCTGCTTGCCCGTGTTCAAGGCTGTGTTCCATTCGGGGGTGTACATCGGCTTGTTGTCGATGACGCCGTCCTGCACCAGGGTGCCCCAGTAGCCGGCAACTTTCTGGGTGGGCTCCTGGTCCACCTTGACGCTCCAGGCGTCGCCGTCGATCCCCCACCAGGAAGCGCCAGCCTGCTGCGCCATGCCAGTAAACCAGCCGGCGTCGTTGGATGAAAAGGTGCCTAGGTAGGCCGTAGGGTCCGCTTTGTGGATGGCCTTGGCATCAGCGGCATATTCGTCCCAGGTGGTCGGCACGGCCAACCCCAGCTTTTCGAAAATGTCGGCGCGGTAGTAAAAGACCATGGGGCCCGTGTCCTGCGGGATGGCGTAGAGGGCATCCCCGCCCAGCGTGACCGAATTCCACACGCCTGCGGCAAAGTCGCCCTTGGTCTCTTTGGCTGGTGTTGCGGACAGATCGGCCAGGGCATTTGCCGCCACCAGTGTGGGGATCTTTTGGTACTCGGCCTGGATGAGGTCTGGCGCGCCGCTGCCGGCCTTGATGGCTGTCAGCAGCTTGGTCACTGCCGGGTCGCCGCCGTCCTGCTTGTTGACGGTGACATGGATGTTGGGATTCGCCTTGTTCCAAATATCCACCACCTTTTCCAGGTTCGGGGCCCATGCCCAGTAGGTGAGTTCCACTTTCTGGTTGGCGTTTGCTGCTGCCGGGTCGCTTACGGTGCCGCTGGAACATCCGGCTGTCAGCAGTGCGGCCGCGGCAACCGCCGCCGCGGCGGCCCTACGGAATGATTTGCGCATCTGGTCCTCCTGATTGAAAACTCTGTGTGGTTTGCCCCGAATCCTCGCGGTGTCCCGAACGGGAACAGATGACTGTGAGCGGTTCCAGTAATTCACAGAATTGTGATTCATGTCAACAAGAATATTCACATAGCCATAGAGACATTTGGCGTGATACAACTGGGAGCGCACACAGTTCAAGGGAGAAAACAACATGACAGACGTCCTGCAGGGAACCGCCACATGCACGGCGCCGGCCGCGTGGCCACAGCGGCCCGCGGGCCTTTGTTACGGCGGTGACTACAACCCCGAGCAATGGCCGCGCGGGGAGTGGGCCGAGGACATCGCCCTGATGAAGGCCGCCGGCATCAACCTGGTGAGCATTGGGATTTTCTCCTGGGTGCTGCTGGAACCGCGCGAGGGCGAATACGACTTCGAGTGGCTTGACCACCTCTTTGACCTGCTGGTGGAGGCTGGCATCAGTGTGGACCTGGGGACCCCGACGGCGGCGCCGCCGGCTTGGTTCTGGAAGAAGTATCCCCAGGCCCTTCCCGTCACGCGGGAGGGCGTGCGCCTGGGCTTTGGTTCCCGCGGCATGGCCAGCCCCAGTTCGCCCGAATACCTTCGGGCCGCAACGGCTATCACGGGCCAGCTGGCGCGCCGCTACGGCTCCCACCCGGCCCTGGTCCTCTGGCATGTCCACAACGAATATGGCGCGCCCGTCAGCGAATCGTATGATGAAAATTCCGTGCTGGCCTTCCGCGAATGGCTGCAGGCGCGCTACGTCACGCTGGAAGCCCTCAATGACGCCTGGGGGACCTTGTTCTGGGGGCAAAAGTATGGCGAATGGGACGAAATTGATGCCCCCCGCGCCACGGCCAGTGTGGGCAACCAGTCCCAGGCCCTGGACTTCCGGCGGTTTACCTCCGATGCCATGCTCCGGTGCTTCAAGGCCGAACGCGACGTGATCCACCAGTATTCGCCCGGCGTCCCCGTGACCACGAACTTCATGGCCACCAACTGCCTTTCCCCGGACTACTGGGCGTGGAGCCGGGAGGTGGACGTGGTTTCCAACGACCACTACCTGGTTGCCCAGCGGAACGACAACCACATCCTGCTTTCCATGGACGCCGACCTCACCCGGTCACTGGCCCGGAATAAGCCGTGGATGCTGATGGAGCACTCCACGGGGGCCGTGAACTGGCAAGGCCGCAACATCGCCAAGCGCCCCGGGGAACTGGCCCGCAATAGCCTGGCCCATGTGGCCAGGGGGGCGGACGCCGTCCTGTTCTTTCAATTCCGGGCCTCCCGGTACGGGGCGGAAAAGTTCCACTCCGCCATGCTCCCGCACGCGGGGACGGGCACCCGGATCTGGCGTGAGGTCCTCGAACTTGGCGCCGGACTGGAACGGCTGGCGCCCGTCAAGGGCTCCACAGTCCATTCACGGGTGGCCATATTGTGGGACGTGGAGTCGTTTTGGGCGCAGGACCTGGAGTGGCGCCCCAGCTCCGACCTGGACCACAGGGAACGCATCGAGGCGTTCTACTCGGCCCTCTGGAACCAACAGGTGGCCGTCGACTTTGCCCACCCCGGGGACGACTTGTCCGGCTACAGCCTGGTGCTTGCCCCGGCGCTGTACCTGGTGGGCGACGAGGCCGCCGCCTCGCTGCGTGACTATGTTTCAGGCGGTGGGCATCTGGTGGTGTCTTACTTCTCCGGAATCGTCAACGCCCATGACACAGTGGCGAAGGGGGCGTCCCCGGGAGGGCTGAGGGAGGTGCTGGGCCTGGAAATCCACGAATTCCTTCCGCTCCGGGCTGGTGAGGCTGTCCAGCTGTCGGCCGGTGGGACGGGGACGGTTTGGTCCGAGGAGATTCATCCGGGCTCTGCCGTTGTCGTGTCGCGCTACGTGGGCGGGCCCGCAGCAGGGGGTCCCGCCATCACGAGGAATGCCTTCGGCGAGGGTGTGGCGTGGTACGTCTCAACCAAGCTCGACGGCGGCGATTTGGCGGCCCTGCTGCTCGAGGTCATCCGCGGCGCAGGGCTGGCAACCCCTTCCTCGCCCCATGAGGGGCTGGAGGTCTCCATCCGCAGCACCGCAACGGAGCAGTTCACCTTCCTGATCAACCATTCGGGGCGGGCTGTCCACCATGAAGCGGAAGGCTTCGAACTGATGACGGGTGAGACCGTCACCGGGCAGCTCCAGGTTCCGGCGGGGGCAGTGCGCGTGATCCAATCACGCTGACACGGGCAAGCCAATGTGAAAATAGCTTTCGGAATCTCTATTTGACGCTGACTGACGGAATAAGTCCAAAATTCAGCAACTTATTCCAGATCTAGCCTTGACGGCACGTAACTTTGTGTGATGGACTCCACATCAAGATTAGTTACGAAAATAGGTTTCATTGAAAACTCCGTCAGTTCTCTGCGCCATGGCCCTCCGCGACCTTGGCCCCCGCACCGTCAGCCAGCTGGCCAAGGCAACGGGACTTTCCCGTCCCACCGTTGAGGCTGCCCTGTCGTTCCTCACGGAGCTGGGGCTGGCCGGCCACGAGGAATTGACCCCGGGCGGCCGCGACGCCGGTCGGCCCGCCAAGGTGTTCCGGTTCATTGCGGGGCACGGTTGCGTTGCGGGCATCGACGTCGGCCTGCACACCATGCGCGTCATGGTTGCCGATCTTGCCGGGGATGTACGCAACTACCTGGAAGTTCCGCTGCCCACGGACCTGCGCGGGCCGGACAGGCTGCGCACCCTGGTTGCACTCCTGGACCAGTCGCTGGAAGCCTGTGCGCTGGAACGCGGGGACCTGTTGGCCATCGGTGTCGCCGTGTCGGGAATCGTGGGGGTGGACGGGCGACTCACCGTTTCGCACATTCTTCCCGCCTGGACCGACCTGGACATCGCCGGGCAGATCAGCGCCGAGTTCGGGTGCCCAGCCCGGTTGGAAAACGATATCCGCTCCGCCGTGCTGGCCGAGAGCCACCTGGGCGCCGCGCGCCTCGCGGACACCGTGGTGTATGTCCTGGCCGGCCACAGGGTGGCGGTTTCACTCATCGTTGGCGGCAAGGTCCACAAGGGGCGCCACAGCGCAGCCGGCGAGGTCGGTGCGCTGGCTTTCTCCCAGATCATCGGCAGCGACGGCGGCATCGAGTGGACCACCGGGCAAACCGCCGAAGACGTCTTCGCCCAGGCGGCGACAGGGGACCCGAAGTCGGTTGCGGAAATCGACAGTTTCATCCAGCGGATAGCCCCGGGCATTGCCACCCTGGCCCTGGTCATAGATCCGGACGTAGTGGTGCTGGGCGGCGGCATTTCGCGCGCTGGGGCACGCATCATGCCCGCCCTGCGCCAGGCAGTCAACGGCCAGATCAAGATTCCCATCCAGCCCAAGCTCGTGGCCTCGGAACTTGGCGCCGAGTCCGTCGTTGTCGGCGCCGTTGTCAGCGCCCTCGGCATGGCGGGGGAGGACATCTATGGACCCGCAGGGGCAAGCCTGCCAGCCATCAACTTCACCGCGGCCATGGACGCGAAGGGGACGGGCGCCGTCGTCGAAGCCGGCACCGCCCAAGCCGCCCAGGCAGCCAAGGCAGCCCAGCCCACCGACGCTGCGGCCCTGCGCGTGGGCATTGTGGGCGTCGGCGCCAGGGGCTCCCTCGGCCTCAAGGTTGAAGCCAGCGGGCTTGGACGCATCGTGGCGGCGGCGGACCCCTCCGCGGCGGGACGCCAGCGGGCACTGGACCTCTTCGGCCCCGACATCACGCTGGCCGGGGACCACCGGGAACTGATCGCCTCCCAACCCAAGCTCGACGCCGTCGTCGTCACCTCCCCGGACGACACGCACGCCGACGTCGCCGTCGACTTTTTGCAGGCAGGAATCCCTGTCTACCTGGAAAAGCCCGTGGCAACCCTTGCCCACGACGCCGACCGGGTCCTGCAGGCTGCCGCCGACACGGGCACCAAACTTTACGTCGGGCACAACATGCGGCACATGGCCGTGGTCCGGCTCATGCGCGACATTATTGCCCGCGGGGAAATTGGCGACGTCAAGGCAGTCTGGTGCCGGCACTTTGTGGGCAACGGCGGGGACTACTACTTCAAGGACTGGCACGCCGACCGCAAACACTCCACCGGCCTGCTGCTGCAAAAGGGGGCCCACGACATTGACATCATCCACTGGCTGGCCGGCGGGTACACGAAAAACGTCGTGGCGATGGGGGACCTTGCCGTCTACGGTGACGTTACGGACAGGCGGGACAACTCGCAGCAACTGATGACGGACTGGTTTTCCATGGAGAACTGGCCGCCGTTGAGCCAGCGCGGACTCAATCCGGTCATTGACGTGGAGGACATCTCGATTGTCGCCATGACGCTGGACAATGGCGTCCTGGCGTCCTATGAACAATGCCACTTCACCCCGGACTACTGGCGCAATTACACAGTCATCGGCACTGAAGGCCGGCTCGAAAATTTTGGCGACGGCAACGGGGGGGTGGTGCGCGTATGGAACCGGCGCACCGGCTACTCGGCCGACGCCGACCAAAGCTATCCGATTATCGAGGATGGGCAGGGACACGGTGACGCCGATCTGCTCACCGTGACGGAATTCCTGCGATTTGTCATCCATGGCGAGGCCACCCAGACCTCGCCCGTGGCGGCCCGCAATGCTGTCATGACGGCCATTGCAGCCACCGAATCCCTCAGACACGGAGCGCAGCCGCACACGGTGGCGCCCGTCCCGGAGGACTTGCTGCGCTATTTCCACAACAACCAGAATCCACCAAGCACCACCCAACCCAACTAACCAACCGCACGACTGCCCCTGTCCGGGGCAGCCTTTCAATGGAGAAATTTATGCGTCTAAATAAGCTCAGCCTCGGTGTCGTGGCCGCCGTGACGGCCGTCCTGCTGGCCGGCTGCGGGGGAAGCCCCGCGGAACAGAAGTCGTCAGGCCCCGCCCCGACAGACCTGAAGGCAAACATCACCTACGGCTACTGGGATGCCAACCAGACACCGGCCATGGACAAGCTCATCGCCGACTTCAACGCCAAGTACCCCAACATCAAGGTCACCTCGCAGGTCACCCCCTGGGCGCAGTACTGGACCAAGCTGCAGACGCAGGCGTCCTCCAACACCCTGCCCGACGTGTTCTGGATGAACGGCCCCAACTTCCAGCTGTACGCCTCCAACGGCCAGCTGGCGCCGATTACCCCGCTGGTGGATTCCAAGCAGGTCGATCCGGCGAACTACCCGGACGCCCTGAACAAGCTCTACTCCCTGGACGGCAAACAGTACGGCGTGCCCAAGGACTTTGACACCATTGCCCTCTGGTACAACAAGAAGATCTTTGCCGAGGCCGGCGTCGCGGTCCCGACAAATGACTGGACCTGGGCTGAATTCAAGACCGCCGCCAAGACCATCAGCGACAAGCTCAAGTCCAAGGGGATCTACGGCGTGGCCACCAACCTGGTCGGCGGCCAGGAGGGCTACTACGACTCCATCCTTCAGGCGGGCGGCAACGTCATCTCGGCCGACGGCAAGACCAGCGGCTATGACGACCCCAAGTCCATCAAGGGGCTCCAGCTTTGGGCAGACCTCATCGCCGACGGTTCCTCGCCGAACATGCAGCAAATGTCCGACACCCCGGCCAACAAGTGGTTCGACAACGGCAAGGCTGCCATGATCTGGACCGGCACGTGGATGGTCTCGGAGGTCAACGCCTCCCCCGTCAAGAATGACGTCACCGTGGTGCCGCTGCCCAAGGACGAGCGCGCAGCCACCGTTATCCACGGCATCGGCAATGTGGTCAGCGCCAAGACACCCAACATGCAGGCCGCACAGGCCTTCCAGGCATTCCTTGGCACGAAGGAAGCTGCCCTCGCCCAGGCCACCATGGGGGCGGCAAACCCGGCGTTCAACGGGACCCAGCAGGCCTTTGTGGACTCGGTGCCCAGCTTCAACATCCAGGTGTTTGAAGACGCTGCAACAAAGTACGCCTTCCCGTTCCCCGTTTCCAAGAACACGGCCGCCTGGAACCAGCTCGAGGCAACCCTGTTGCCGGACGCGTTCTCCGGCAAGAAGCCTGTTGGCGACGTTGCCAAGGACCTGGCAACGCAGATGAACGCGCTGCTGGCGAAGGAAAAGTAGAACAGCCATGTCATTGAAAACCGTTGCGAAGGCGGGCGCCCCGGGGAGGGCGCCCGCCGGGCGGCGGGCCGGCCGCCCGGGCAGGTCCAACCCCGACGGGATCTGGCCTGTGGTCTTCGTCCTGCCATTGTTCCTCGGCGTTGCCGTCTTTTACCTCTTTCCCATTATCCAAACCGCCTATTTCAGCTTCACCACGTGGGGAGTTTTTGGCGGCTCCACCTTCACGGGCCTTGAAAACTACAGCAAGTTGGCCACCGATCCCCAAGTGGGCCGGGCCCTGCTCAACACACTCATCTACACGGTTGTCGTGCTGGCCGGGGTGCCCATCGCCGTCGGCCTGGCCAGCCTGGTCAACCGGCCGGGGCTCAGGTTTTCAAAAACCTACCGAACCATGTTCTTCCTGCCGTATGTGGCCATGCCGGTGGCCATTTCCATGGTCTGGCGGATGATCTACAACGGCGACTTCGGCGTGCTGAACTACTTCCTGTCCCTCTTTGGCGTCCTGGGGCCCCACTGGGTGTCCACGGACGGGCTGGCCCTGATCTCGGTGGCCCTGCTCGGATTGTGGATCTCCATCGGGTTCAACATGATCATCCTTTCCGCCGGCCTCAAGGGAATTCCGGTGGAGCTTTACGAGGCGGCATCCATCGACGGGGCATCGCGGTTCCGCCAGTTCCGCCAAATAACCGTCCCCCTGCTGACGCCGTCGATCTTCTTTGTCATGGTGATCAACATCATCAACGGCTTCCAGCTCTTTGACCTGCTGTACACGCTGCTTGGCACCACCAACCCCGCCATGGCCCGCTCGCAGTCGCTGGTCTATCTGTTCTACAACGAGTCGTTCATCCAGAACGACAAGGGGTACGGTGCCGCCATTGCCATCCTGGTGCTGGTGCTGGTGGGTATCTTCACGGCCGTCCAATTCCGATTCCAGCGCAGGTGGGTGAATTATGTCTGAGCTGACCGTTGGCCGGGCCCGTCCGAAAGCCAGGAAAATAGTGCGGCGGGACGGATCGCACGCGCTGGCCCACACCGTCCTCATCATTGGCAGCATCATCATGATTTTCCCGTTCGCCTGGCAAATCATCATGTCGCTTTCCACCAATTCGCAGGTCATGTCCATTCCCCCGACGTTCTGGCCCGGGGACCTTCAGTGGAAGAATTTTGCCGACGTCTTCACCGTGATGCCGTTCATGAGCCAGTTCTGGGTCTCGATCACCATCACCGTAGTCCGGGTGCTGGGGCAGGTGGTCCTGTGCTCCATGGCCGGGTATGCGTTTGCGCGCATGAGGTTTTCCTTCAAGGGCGTGGTCCTGGGCCTCATCCTGGCCATTTTGATGGTCCCGTCCCAGGTGTTCCTGATCCCGCAGTACCAGATAGTGCAGAACCTGGGCTGGCTCAACACCTCCGCCGGGATCATTGCCCCCGGCATCTTCAGCGCCTTCGGAACCTTCATGATGCGCCAGTTCTTCCTGGGGCTCCCGCTGGAATTGGAAGAGGCGGCACGCCTTGACGGGTGCAACCCCTTCCAGACGTTCTGGCGGATCATGCTGCCGCTGGCCAAGCCGGGGCTGTCCGCCCTGGCCATCATTACGGTGCTGTGGTCCTGGAACGACCTGCTGTGGCCGCTGGTTGTGACCACCTACGCCCAAAACATGCCTCTCTCGGCAGGCCTGGCCACCCTGCAGGGGCAAAACGCCACCAATTACCCGGTCCTGATGGCCGCAAGCCTGTTGGCGAGCGCGCCCGTCCTGATCTTGTTTCTTGCGATGCAGCGTCGAGTCATCGACGGCATTGCCTTCTCAGGAATGAAGTAGACAATCCATGACACAAATTCGAGTAGGACTGGTCGGTTCCGGCGGGATCACCCATGTACATGTGCCTGCCTGGCTGGAACTCGGTGCAGCAGTCACTGTGTTCTCCTTAGAGGGCGCGGAGGAGCTGGCTGCCCAGTACGGCCTGTCCGTGGCGGCATCGCTGCAGGAACTGCTGGCCGACGCCGACATTGTCGACATCTGCACCCCGACCACCAGCCACCGGAGCATCGCGGAGGCCGCGGCGGCGGCAGGCAAGGACATCGTGTGTGAAAAGCCCGTTGGCCGCACGGTGGCGGACGGGAAGGCCATTCTGGGCGCGGTCCGCGAGGCCGGCGTGCAGCTCTACCCCGGGCATGTGGTCAGGTACTTTCCGGCCTACGCCGCAGCGAAGGAAGCGGTCGACGGCGGCAGGGTGGGCACTCCCGCCGTGCTCAGGTTCAACCGTGGCGGCGCCGGACCGGCCAGCCCCTGGTTTTACGATGTGGAACAGTCGGGGGGCATCATCATGGACCAGATGATCCACGACCTCGACCAGGCCCGCTGGCTGGCCGGCGACATCACCGCCGTCTATGCGGTGCAAAACACGGCAGGCGCCGACGGCGCTGGGGACGGGGAGCCGGCGCGCATTGTCAGTGCCCACGTGACCCTCACCCATGAGTCCGGTGCCATCTCCCACATTCAGGGCGTGTGGGGGCCTCCGGGGATGGATTTCCGCACGTCCTTTGACATTGCCGGGGACTCCGGCGCCCTGCGTTTCGACTCTGCCGCAGACACCTCGGTGGTCAGGAACCTGCCGGCCGGGGTGGTGGATTCGTACCTGCCTCCCGCCGGGGTTGAGGAAAGCCCGTACCTGACCGAAATTCGCGAGTTCGCTGACGCTTTTGCCGGCGGCGCGGCCCCGCGGGTGTCGCTGGAGGACGGCATCATTGCCGTGGCGATCGCTGAAGCGGCGCTGGAATCCCTCCGCACCGGGCAATCCGTCCCCTTCTCAACCAGCCACGTCCTCACCAGCGAAGAGGTGCCTTCATGACCGTTCCCATCCGCCCCGGCCGGCTGCGCGTGGCCGTGCTGTCCTTTGCCCACACCCACGCCGCCAGCTACATCCGACACCTTGCCGGGCGCGCCGACGTCGACCTTTTGACAGCGGACCCTGACAGCGCCCAGTCTCCGGAAGGGGAGCTCAGGGGCGCCGCGTTTGCCGCAGCCCACGGCGCCGCCTATGCCGACAGCTACCAGGAGGTGCTGGACTGGCGGCCCGACGCCGTGGTCATTTGCAGCGAGAACTCCAAGCATGCCGGGCTGGTCCAGCTGTTTGCGGCTGCCGGGGCGCACGTTTTGTGCGAGAAGCCGCTGGCCACCACCGTGGCGGATGCGGAGCTTGCCCTGGAGGCGGCTGCCGCGGCGGGGGTCAGGCTCATGACAGCCTTCCCCGTCCGGTTTTCACCCGCCTACCAGGAACTCAGGGGCATGGTCCGGGCCGGTGCGCTGGGCGACATTGTGTCCGTGGTGGGCACCAACAACGGCTGGATGCCCTCCGACAGGGCCTGGTTCACCGATCCCGAACTGGCCGGCGGCGGCGCCCTGGTGGACCATGTGGTCCACTGCGCGGACCTGCTCGATGACCTGCTGGGCGTCCCGGCGCAGCGCATCCACGCCGTGTCCAACCGCATCCTCCACGCCCGGCGCGGGGTCACCGTGGAGACCGGCGGGCTCGTCACCATCACCTATCAGGGCGGGGTCATAGCCACCATTGACTGTTCGTGGAGCCAGCCGGCCAGTGCGCCCACCTGGGGCGGGCTGACATTCACCGTGACGGGCACCAAGGGTTCGGTCAGGATCGACCCCTTCGCGTCCCACGTGGGTGGCTTTGACGCGCTGGGTGCGGCCTGGCTGCCCTACGGGGCCGATCTCGACTCGCTCATGATCGACGAGTTCATTTCCGCCATCCTGGCAGGGCGCCAGCCGCAGCCCGACGGCGGCAGCGGCCTGCGGACGCTGGAAATCGTCAAGGCCGCGCAGGCGTCCGTTGCAAGCGGGCAGCCCGTCCACTGCTGAGCGGGCCCGGCGGTGCGAGCCCGGCGGTGCGGGCCCGGCGGTGCTAGCTGGCGCAGCTGGGCTGGATGGGCCGCCGTCGGCTAGATGGCGCAGCCGTCGGGGCCGCACACCTCGCCGTTGGCATCGCCGGAGGAAACCATGGCCAGCGGGTGGGCTTCCTGCCAGGCCTCGTCGAGGGCCTGCGTGAACAGGGCTGACGGCTGGGCGCCGGAGATCCCGTACTTCCTGTCAATGACGAAGAACGGCACCCCGCTCACGCCCAGCGCGCGGGCCTCGGCGAAGTCGTGGCGGACGTCGTCGGCATATTTGTCCGTGTCCAGGGCATCGTTGATGTCAGCCTCGGCCAGGCCGGCGGCGGAACCGGCATGCACCAGGAACTCGCGGCTGCCTATGTCTTCGCCGTGCTCAAAGTGGGCCGACAGCAGGGCTTCCTTGACGGCGTCGGCCTTGCCTTGGGTGGCGGCGAGGTGGATGAGCTGGTGGGCGTTGAAGCTGTTGGCGACCACCACGTCGTCGAACTTGTAGTCCAGGCCCTCACCCTTGGCCTGCTCGGTGACGTGGGCAAACATGCCCTTCACCTGCGCCGGGTCCATGCCCTTGCGCTCGGCCAGGTAGCTGATCTCGGTTCCGTCGTAGTGCTCGGGGAGGGTGGGGTCCAGCTGGTAGCTGCGCCACTGCACCTCCACGGAATCCTTGTGGGCAAAATCGTTCAGGGCAGTTTCAAAACGGCGTTTGCCGATGTAGCACCACGGGCACGCAACATCTGACCAGATCTCAATCTTCATACTCTCGGCAACGGGCAGCGGGTGCCGCTTTATTCCACGCCAAAAGACGCGCCAACGGGCACTTAACGTGGATGTTCTTCAAAAACATCCACGTTAAGTGCCCGTTGGGGGGATTAAGGCTGTCCATCGGGGCCCGACCGTCGGGCCTGCAGTGGCGACGCGTCCGATGGAACAACCAAACTTATGCGGCGGCGAGCACCCGGGTTTCGGCGGGCTGCTGCTCCGGGGCCGCGTGCAGGTACTTCGCGTAAGCCGTGAGGGTCAGGAAGGTGGGGAATTCCTCGCCCAGGGCAACGGTTTCGAAGATCTCCAGGGCGTCGTCAAAGCGGTCCGCGTCAAAGCGCGGCATCTTGGCGAATTCCTCCTCCAGCATTTCCCTCACCCAGTCAAAGGTGATGAGCTCGCCCGTGTCCGTGATGGCCTGGCTGTGGATCCACTGCCAGATCTGCGAGCGGGAAATTTCGGCGGTGGCGGCGTCTTCCATGAGGTTGTTCAGGGCGACGGCGCCGTGGCCGCGCAGCCAGGACTCGATGTACTGGATGCCGACCCAGATGTTGTCGCGGATGCCCTGTTCGGTGATGGTGCCCTGGGTGCCGGCCACGTCCAGGAGCGCGTGGTCGTCCAGTTCCACGTCCTCGCGGAGCCGGGAGATCTGGTTCGGGTTCCAGCCCAGCATGTCGTCAAAGACCTCCATGGCCACCGGGACCAGGTCCGGGTGCGCCACCCAGGAACCGTCAAAGCCGTCGTTGGCCTCACGGGTCTTGTCCGCCCGGGTTTTCCGCATGGCGTTGGCGTTGGCCTCGGGGTCGCGGCGGTTCGGGACAAAGGCGGACATGCCGCCGATGGCCATGGCGCCGCGGCGGTGGCAGGCGCGGACCAGCTGTTCGGTGTAGGCGCGCATGAACGGTGCCGTCATGGTGATCTGGTTGCGGTCCGGCAGCACGAAGCGGGGGCCGCGGGTGCGGAAGTTCTTGATCACGGAGAACAGGTAGTCCCAGCGGCCCGCGTTCAGGCCGGCGGCGTGGTCGCGCAGTTCGTAGAGGATTTCCTCCATCTCGAAGGCGGCCGTTATGGTCTCGATCAGGACGGTGGCTCGGATGGTGCCCTGCGGGATGCCGAGCAGGTCCTGGGCCTGGATGAAGATGTCATTCCAGAGCCGTGCCTCCAGGTGGTTTTCAATCTTCGGCAGGTAAAAGTACGGGCCCTTGCCCTGGGCGATCAGCCGGCGGGCGTTGTGGAAGAAGTACAGCCCGAAGTCGACGATTCCGCCGGCCAGGGGCCTGCCATTGATGAGCAGGTGCTTCTCCGGCAGGTGCCAGCCGCGGGGACGGACCACGATGGTGGGCAGTTCCTCGGCAGGTGCCAGACGGTATTCCTTGCCTTCGGCACTGGTGAAGTCGATGCGGCGCTCCAGGGCGTCGATCAGGTTCAACTGGCCCCGGATCACGTTGCCCCACGTGGGCGTGGAGGCGTCCTCCATGTCCGCCAGCCAGACCTTCGCGCCGGAGTTCAGGGCGTTGATGGTCATCTTGCGATCGACGGGGCCGGTGATCTCCACGCGGCGGTCCTCCAGGCCAGGGGCCGGAGGGGCCACGCGCCAGTTCGGGTCCTCGCGGATGCCGGACGTTTCACGCAGGTAGCGGGGGTCGCTGCCGCTAAGGATCTGGCGGCGGCGCACCTGGCGGGCTGCCAGCAGCTCGTGGCGGCGCGCCGTCGTGGTGCGGTTCAGCGCTGCGATGAAGTCCAGGGCCTCGGGGGTCAGGATTTCTTCCTGGCGGTGGATCGGGGGAGCGGTGAGGGTAATGCCGTTGAACGTGATTCCGTTCAGGCTGTTCGTCGAGTTCATGGGAGTCTCCTGGGCAAAAAGTGCGGGGAAGTGTTAGTGGAACTGCTGGGCTTCGGTGGAGCCGGCCAATGCGAGGGTGCCGCTGTTCGGGTTCAGGGCTGTCGCGACCAGGTCGAAGTAGCCTGTGCCCACTTCGCGCTGGTGCTTGGTTGCGGTGTAGCCGCGGTCTTCTGCGCCAAATTCGCGCTCCTGCAGTTCGACGTAGGAGCTCATGCCGTTGCGGGCGTAACCATGGGCAAGGTCAAACATCGAGTAGTTCAGGGAATGGAAACCAGCCAGGGTGATGAACTGGAATGTGTACCCCATGGCGCCGAGTTCGCGTTGGAACTTGGCAATGGTGCTGTCGTCGAGGTGCTTCTTCCAATTGAACGACGGCGAGCAGTTGTAGGCGAGCATCTGGTCGGGGAATTCGGACTTGACGCCTTCGGCAAACTTCTTAGCGTGCTCCAGGTCGGGGGTGCCGGTTTCCATCCAGATGAGGTCGGAGTAGGGGGCGTAGGCGCGGGCCCTGGCAATGGAGGGCTCCAGGCCGTTCTGGACGTGGTAGAAGCCTTCGGCCGTGCGCTCCCCGGTGAGGAACGGCTTGTCCCGGTCGTCGACGTCGGAGGTGATCAGGGTGGCTGCCTCGGCATCGGTGCGGGCAATGATGACGGACGGGACGCCGGCCACGTCGGCGGCCAGGCGGGCGGCGTTCAGGGTGCGGACGTGCTGGGCGGTGGGGATCAGGACCTTCCCGCCCAGGTGGCCGCACTTCTTCTCGCTGGCCAGCTGGTCTTCCCAGTGCACTCCCGAGGCGCCGGCGACGATCATGGACTTCATGAGCTCGTAGGCGTTCAGCGGCCCGCCAAAGCCGGCTTCGGCGTCGGCCACGATCGGCACCAGCCAGTCCTCAACGCTCTGGAGGCCTTCGGAAAATTCAATCTGGTCGGCGCGCAGGAGTGCGTTGTTGATGCGGCGGACCACCTTGGGCACCGAGTCCACGGGGTACAGGGACTGGTCGGGGTAGGTGTTGCCGTTGGAGTTGGCGTCGGCGGCGACCTGCCAGCCGGAGAGGTAAACGGCCTTCAGGCCGGCCTTCACCTGCTGGACCGCCTGGTTGCCGGTGAGGGCGCCAAGTGCGTTTGTGTACGCGCCCGGCGTGGAGTTGCGCAGCTGGTCCCACAGCTTTTCCGAGCCGCGGCGGGCCAGCGTGTGGTCCTCCTGGACCCGGCCGCGCAGCTTGATGACTTCTTCCGCGGAGTAGGTGCGCTCCAGGCCGTCCCAGCGGGGGTTGGCGGACCACTCGAGTTCGAGGGCGGCGACGGCCTCGGCGTTGCTCTGCTCCGGCGTCTTTGCGGGTTCAAATGCTGCGGTCATGGGGGTCGCTCCTTTGCGGTTGGTGGCCGGTCCCGGTTGTCTGTGTTCGAGCTGCTCGAGTTCCGGGATCGGTGTTCCTTCTTTGTGATTTCCACTATTCCGGTGTTTTCAAGGGGTAGCTAGGGGCAGATGGTGGAAAGATTCGCACTTCTTCCGCTATTCTCAAGAAATGAACAATGAAGGCTGGAACCTCGCCCCCGCCCGCAGCGCCAAGGAAGCGGACGACGGCGGCGAACTGGACGTGATTGCCCTGGGCCGGCGGGTGCGCCACCTGCGCAAAAAGCTCGGCATGACCCTGGACGATTTGAGCGCGAAGGTGGGGGCTGCGCCGTCGCAGCTTTCCCTCATCGAGAACGGCAAGCGGGAGCCCAAGCTGACGCTCCTGCAGCACCTGGCCGGGGCACTCGGCGTCGGGCTTGAACAGCTGCTCGGGGCCGAGCCGCCCAGCCGCCGGGCCGCCCTGGAAATCGAGCTGGAAAGGGCTCAGCGCGGGCCGCTGTACCAGTCGCTGGGACTGCCCAAAGTCCGCGTCAGCTCGCGGCTTTCCACGGAAGTGCTGGAGTCTCTGGTGGGGCTGCAGAACGAACTGGAACGCCGGCTCGACGAGCAGTCCGCCACGCCGGAGGAAGCCCGCCGCGCCAACAACGTGCTGCGCCTGGAAATGCGCGACCGAAACAACTACTATCCGGAGATTGAAGTGCAGGCGCAGGAGCTGCTCAAGGCCGTGGGCCACGACCGCGGGCCCCTGTCCCACCACGTGGCCGCCGACATTGCCGAGCACGTTGGATTTGACCTGCACTACGTGGGCGACCTGCCGCATTCCACCCGTTCCGTGACGGACTTGAAGAACCGCCGAATTTACCTCACGCAGGGCCAGCGCTCCGACCATGACCCCCGGTCCGTGCTGTTGCAGGCCCTGGGGCACTACCTTTTGGGCCACCAGACCCCGCGCGACTATTCGGACTTTCTGCGCCAGCGCGTCTACACCAACTACTTTGCCGCGTCCCTGCTGATGCCTGAACGGGCCACCGTGGACTTCCTGAAGGAGGCCAAGGCCGCGAAGGAGCTGGCCATTGAGGACATCCGGGACGCCTTCGCCGTGTCCTATGAGACGGCCGCCCACCGCTTCACCAACCTAGCCACCGAGCACCTGGGCATCACCACGCACTTCCAAAAAGTCCACGAGTCCGGGATCATCCACAAGGCCTACGAGAACGACGGCGTCAACTTTCCCGCCGACCACACCGGAGCCATCGAGGGCCAGGCCGTGTGCCGGTTCTGGACCTCCCGCGCCGTTTTTGACGTGCCCGACAAGTTCCGGGCGTTCAACCAGTACACGGACACCGCCGTCGGAACCTACTGGTGCACGGCGCGGACCGAACGCCACTCCTCGGGGGAGTATTCGCTGAGCATCGGCGTGCCCTATGCCCACGTCAAGTGGTTCCGGGGCCGGGACACCACGGAGCGCTCGCAGTCGCGGTGCCCGGACCCGGCGTGCTGCCGCCGGCCGCCGGCAGCACTGTTCGCCGAATGGGCCGGCAACGCGTGGCCGTCCACCCGCGCCAACTCGCACCTTTTGGCAGCCATGCCGCAGGGCGCATTTCCCGGCGTGGACGAAACCGAGGTGTACAAGTTCCTGGCGGCACACGAGGGCCGGTAGGCCGCCGTCGTCCGGATTGGCGCCTGCGGGGCGCTGAGTCAGCAGCGATGGCGACTTAGCCGCTGCCAAAGTCGCCATCGCTGCTGACTCGGCGCGGCAGGGGACGCTGGTTGCCCAATCTTCGCCGGACGTTCATGTCCAGGCCGGCAAACGGGACACTGCTGCGACGTAGCGTGAAGGCGTAAGCAGCACCACCGGCCCATAGCAGTGAGGAATTACCATGACCAGCACCCAATTCCCCGTCATCCTGACCACCGAGGGCGCTGCCGCCAGCAACGAGGACGTTGTTGGCGACAATGTGTCCGTGGTGAACGCCATGTACCGCGCGCTGCTCAATTCCGAGGAAATCGCCCCCAACTCGCTGCGCAGCTACTTCGTGGACTTTTACCTGGCCCAGGCGCTCGACGGCGGCTTTGCCCAGTATGTGTTCATGTCCCCGGACCGCTCTGAACTGGACGTCTACATCCGCGAGGGCCTGGAAGCCATGGGCGCCACGCGGCACCTGGAACTCTTCAACCGGACCGCCGAGCTCTTCGATTCGCTCTCCGAGGACGACGCCGAGACCTACCTCGACGGCGACCTCGACGAGGTGGACGGCCGCTCCGGGGACGTCGACGCCATCGAAGCCCTGGACGGCGAATTTGAGGAACTGCTCGAAACCGAGGACGTGACGGGCCTGAACGCAGCGTGGCTCCGGGGCCAGGAAGGACTGCTGGTGCTCAGCGAAACGGAACTGGAAGAGTACATCGCGGCGCGCGTGGCCCAGGTCCCGAACCTGGGGGAGCGCCAGGCCGAGGCGGCCGAGGACGCGCCCGAGTTTGAGCTCATCATCCGTGAACTGTGCGCGATGGCCGGCTACAAGCTCGAAAAGATCACCATGGGCGACCCCAACTTTGAGTTTGACGGCCGCACCATTCTGGCCTGGCACTTCACCACTGACCACGGCGACTTCGCCATGATTGAAGAGGACGACGAGGCGTTCATGATCAACCCGGAGACCGAGGAAATCATTGCCGCCGTGGAGTTCGAGGACGACGACGAGCTCATCGAGGCATAGCCCGGCCGCCCCGGCGGCCCGGCCCGCCACTAAAGCAGTGGGGGCCGGTCCCCACTAAAGCGGTGGGGACGGGGCCGCCGGGGCAAGGGGTTGCTGTGCCGGTGACGTAAAGTCAGGGCCATGAAAGAACTCAAATGGACAGCCATGGCCCCTGCCAAAACTGCGTGGTCGGCGATGCCCTTTGCTCCCGGCCTCTACAAGTGCTACCTGACGGGCGGGCTGCCCAAGAACGTGGAATGGCCCGCTGAATTGAAGCCGTTGAAGCGCGGCGACCTGCTGTACGTGGGCAAGGCGACGAATTTGCGGAGCCGGGCCAAGCACCACGACGTGCAAACGTCCAAGTCCACGTTCCGCCGTTCCCTGGCGGCCATTCTGGGACTTCAGGCCCAGTGGCACGGACGATCCGCCCACCCGAGGCTGACCGATCCAGACGAGGAACTGCTCAGTGCCTGGATGGTCAGCAACCTGGGCACATCCTTTTGTGTGGTTCAGGACCTGGACAGTGTTGCCGGCCTCGAGGAAGAGCTGCGAACCGAGCTCCTCCCGCCCTTCAACCGCGACGGCCGCACACCCGAACAGCTGCACGTCTCAGCCGTCGCGGCAATCGCGCACCGC
>NZ_JAJLOZ010000006.1:0-99646 GCF_025548615.1 Arthrobacter sp. A2-55
CTCCGCCGCAGATCCCTACAAGGGCGAACTGGGGCTTGCGATGGACAAGGACATCCTGCTCCAGTGGACCGGCGAACAGGTGGTCTCGCACCGGATCACCACGGCCAGCACCAAGGCCGCCCAAGTCACCTATGGCACGGCGTCCGATCCCCGCGGCCTGTTCATTTGGGACAACTACCCGGTCAACGACTTCGCCCAGAACAAGCTGTTTTTGGCCCCGCTGATTGGCCGCGATGCTGACCTCTACACCGCCACCACGGGCATCACCGCCAACCCGATGATCGAGTCCTACGCTTCCCTGCCCACCCTGTTCAACTTCGCCGACTTCACCTGGAACGGCCCGGCCTACCAGCCGCGGCAGTCCATGGACGCCGCCCTCAAACTGCTTGCCGGCACCAGGAAGGGCGCGCTGGAATCCCTCACTGCCTTCGCTGACCTCAACCAAAACTGGCAGAACGACTCCCTGACGCCAAGCGCGCCGGCGCTTTCGGCCGACGTCGCCGCTTTCTGGGCCCAGTACGGCTCCGGGACGTTCCCTGTGCATTCCGCCCTCGCCGACCGCACGGCACTGATCCGGCAAATGCCCCAGGACCTGGCCGGGATGGCTTCGGCCGGCTTCTACGCCGACACGAAGCACTGGATCGACACGGCCGCCAACTGGGGCGGGGCCACCGGCTATGCCCTTGACATGCTCCGGGCAGTCACGAAGGGCGACGGCCCTGCCGTGGTCCAGGCCCGGACCAGGCTGAACACCGCCGTCGCCGCTGCGGGTGCGGCCACGCAGCCCACCCTGGACCAGGGGCTGGTGGTCCCCCAAGTTGGTGACGGCGTCTTCGGCCAGTTCATCACCAAGGCCAAGTCCGTTGCGGACGCATGGCTCGGGGCAGTGCCGACGGCAGGTTCGGCGCCAACGGCCGTGACCAGCTTCGCGCCCTACGGCAACAACACCGCCGACAAGATGTTCGACGGCGACACCGGCACCATCTTCTGGACGAACAGCGCCCCCGCCGTCGGCTCCACCATCGGGGCCGACCTGGGCGGCCCCGCCAGCATCACAGGCGTCAAAATCCAGCAATCAGACTCCGACACCGTCAGCGCCGACATGATGTACCACGCGTTGCTGCAGTACTCCGTGGACGGCGCCACCTGGACCGACGCGGGCACCTTCGACAACGCCCCCGTCATTTCCGCCACCTTCGCGACACCCGTGACGGCCCGCTACGTGCGGATCATTGCCACAGCCCCCAACCCCGGCGGGAAGTGGATCAAGATTCGCGAATTCACTGTCAGCACCGTTCCTGTGGGGGTGACGTCCACCATCCCCTCGGCTGACGGCAGTGTGCTTTCCGCCGCCGTGGACGGCAGGGTGGACACGGCCTGGACCGGTGCCCGCCCGGCCGTGGCCGGGGACAACATCACCCAGTTGTTTGACGCCCGCACGGTGCCGGCGGTAACGGTGGTCGGCACCGCTGCCGGGACCGTCGAGGTCCAGCGCGGGGGCGCCTGGACGGCGGCCGGCCGGCTCAAGTCCGGCTACACGAACGTGTCCGTGGGCGGCAATCCCGTCACGGGCATCCGGCTTGTCCTGGACGCGGGCGCGGCACCTGTGGTCAACGAGATCATCGTGGGCGCAGCCCGGTAACGCCCTCCAGCGTGCGGCCGGTGCCGCCGTCGAGCCTTGAAAACCAAGGCACGACGGCGGCACCCGCCGGTTTGGTGCCCGCCCCGCGTCGATGACAGCCTTGTCAAGGCACAGTGGCTAGGCTGGTCAAACATCTACCTTGAGGAAATCCATGATTCGTCGCGCTTGCGCCCTTGCGCTTTCGTTTGGCCTGGTCCTGTCGGCCGTGGTTGCATGCTCCCCGCCCAAGGACGACGGGACGGCAGCGGCCACAGCGCTTGCAGCCGCCCTGACCAGCCACACCGTCGGTGCCGTGGCGTTTGACAAGCCGGCCGCCGAGGTCCAAAAGGAGCTGGCCGCCCTGGCAAAGGGGATCGACCCGGTGTGGCCCAAGGTCAGCGTTGCCCAAGTGGCCCTGGGGGAGAAGGACACGGCCCGGGTGTCGCTGAACTACTCCTGGTCCCTCCCCAAGCAGGCCAAGCCGTGGACGTATGCAACCGGGGCGGACATGAAGCGCAACGGCACGGGATGGACCATCACCTGGACGCCGGCCATGGTGGAGCCAAGGCTGCTGCCCGGCGAGGGCCTAAAGATCTCCACCACGTACCCGCAGCGGGCCTCCATCCTGGACTCGGCCGGACAGGCCATCGTCAAGGAACGGCCTGTCCAAACCGTCGGGATCAACAAGGACGGCCTGGACGAGGCGCAGGCCGAGGCGGGTGCGAAAGCCCTGGCCGCCGTGGTTGGCATTGACCCGGCCGCCTACGTGGCCAAGGTCAAGGCCTACGGCCCCGTGGCCTTTGTGGACGCAATCACGCTGCGCGATGACGCTTTCGCCGCACTGCCGCCAGGGCAGCTGAAGGCGGTCCAGGGGTTCCTGGCCGTGCCGGGGACGCTGCCGCTGGCACCCACCCGCACCTTTGCGCAGGCCATCCTGGGCTCCGTGCACCAGGCCACGGCCGAGGACATTGCCAACTCCAAGGGCCAGGTGGTGGCCGGGGAAATAGTGGGCGGCAGCGGCCTGCAGGCGTCCCAGGGTGCCCAGTTGGAAGGAACGCCGGGCGTCACCGTGGAGGCCGTGCCGGCCGCCCTGCCCTCCGCCGGGGCAACTGCCACGGCCACGGACGGGAGTACACCGGCACCCGCCGCCGCGAACAGCCAAGCTGCGAAAATCCTCTTCAGCGCAGCCCCCGTGGACGGCAAGGACGTCAAGACCACGCTGGTCCAAAAGCTGCAAACTGATGCTGAAAGTGCGCTCACCGACGTCAAGACGCCAAGCTCCGTGGTGGTCATCAAGCCCTCCACGGGCGCCATCCTGGCTGCCGCCAACGGACCCGACAGCAACGGCTACAACACGGCCTTCCTTGGCCAGTATGCGCCCGGTTCCACGTTCAAAATCGCCACCTCGCTGGGGCTGTTCCGCGAAGGCATGACGCCGGCCTCCACGCTCAGCTGCACGCCGGAATTCACGGCGGACGGCAAGAAATTCCTCAACGCGCCCGGTTATGCGGCGGAGGCCACGGGCCAGGTGTCCATGACAGTTGCCATTGCCCACTCCTGCAACACGGCGTTTGTGTCGCAATTTGAAAAATTGTCCCAGGCCAAGCTGGCGGACGCCGCCGGTGCCCTGGGCATTGGCATGACCAACAATCTTGGCATAGACGCGTTCACCGGTTCCGTGCCGCGCGATTCAGCCGGCACCGAGCACGCCGCCTCCATGATCGGGCAGGGCAAGGTGCTGGTGTCCCCGCTGGACCTCGCCACCATGATGGCCACGGTGGTCAAGGGTTCGGTGGTGGTTCCCGAGCTGATTGAGGGCCACGACGGCAAGGCGGGCCAGGTGGGAGGCTCCGCGTTGACCGCCAAGGAAGCAGACGGCCTGCGCACCATGATGCGTTCCGTGGTGACCGACGGCTACCTGGGCGTCCTCGCTGACTTGCCGGGCGCCCCCGCCATAGGCAAGACGGGCACCGCGGAGTTTGGCACCGCGACGCCGCCGCACACGCATTCCTGGGTCATTGCGGCCCAGGGCGACGTGGCCGTGGCGGTGTTTGTGGAGGACGGGGACCTCGGGGCGGTCACGGCCGGTCCGATCGCGCGGAAAATGTTGCAGGCAGCAGCCGGCAACTGAATTGCGTCTGCACCAGCTGGGTCCCGGCTGTGGCTCACCCCAATTGCTCGGCGAGGAACTCCAGCGTCTCCGTCCAGGCAATCCGGGCAGCTTCCGGCCGGTAGGCAACAGGGTTGCTGTCATTGAAAAACGCGTGCCCGGCACCGGAAAAGACCGTGTACCGGAAATCCACCCCGGCCTCACGCATGCGTGAAATCAATTCCGGCAGCGTGTCCGTCAGCGCAGTGTCCTCCTCGCCGTAAAACGCCAAAATGGGGCTCTTCACCCCGGCCAGCTCCGCCACGGTGTAGTTCGCCTGGCCGTAAAACGGCACTGCTGCCGCGAGCCCGGGTTCGGACACCGCCAGCGCAAACGCATATGTTCCGCCAAAGCAGTAACCGACGACGGCGGTTCTCACGGCCTGCCCAACGCCGTCGTCGAGGTGGTGGAAAGCGGCAGCGACGCCCGCCTGGATTCGCGCGGCCTTTCCGGGGTCGCGCAGGGGCCCGGTGGCCGCCCTGATCTTGGGCTGGACGGCCGTCCGCTTGGCCGGATCGCTCCTGTCCGCGCCCAGCTCGGCCAGCAACGTTGCATCCAGCCCGGCGAGCCCCATCAAGTCAGGGGCCAGGGCCAGGTACCCCTCGGCGGCGAACCTGTCGGCCACATTTTTGATGTGCCCGGTCAGTCCCCAGATTTCGTGGATGACCACCACGGCGCCGCGCAGAGGCCCGACAGCTTCGGCCTGATAGGCCTGGATGGTTTCACCGGCTGCGGTGAAGCTAATCATGGTTCCCATGGTGACACTTTCACACGATTCGCGCGGTGGCGCCAGAGGGGGGCTACGCGGCGCTGGCCACCCAGCCGTCCGGGGTGGTGCCGCCCTCGAGAAAGTCCAGCAGCTCGGTGCTGGCGGCTCCGTCCAGGAGCTGGTCCGCCTGGGTGTAGATGATGGGCTCTTCCTTGGAATTGTGGGCGTCGAGCAATGCCAGCAGCCCCGTGCAGGCATCCCGCACTGCCGCTGTGTCTGCCGCCGCAGCCAGCAGTGCTTCCACGGCGTCCATGGAACGCCAGAGTTCCCCGTGCTCGCGCAGCATGACGAAAATGGGACCCATGAGCCCGGCGGCCTTCAGCGGCGGGAACAGGAACTGCTCTTCAAGGTAGATGTGCCGCCGCAGCCCGGCCAGCGCGGCCCGGAGCGGCGCAGGGTCTGCCGTGCCGCCCAGGCTGGCCAGATACGCCTCGATGCCGCCGTCAATGTCCCGGTGTTCAATCTCCAGTGCCTTGCCCAGCGTTGCGTCTTCCACGACTGCTCCCTTTCGGATTCTTCTTGGATTCACTCCTTCTCTCAGGCTACTCCGGGATGATGTCGCGGGTGCGGAATCGCCAAACGCCCAGGGCCCCAAGGCCCACGGCAATGGCCGTCAGCACCAGGACGGGCGGCAGCGAAAAGTCAACGGCCGGCATCCTCGGAACAGCCCCAAACGGGGTGGCCTTGATGGCGCTTTCGGACAGTGAAAACAGGGGCCCGAACATTGCCACCACCACCGAAACGCCGTAAATTGCCCAGCTCAGGCTGACGCTTTGCCGCGGCAGGAACCCGTGCAGGAACAGCATGGCGCCCATCATCAGCAGCACGGCGGGCCAGTAGGCAAACGCGGCCCATGCCATGGCGGAACCGCTTGCCGCCCCGTTGGAGGAGACGCCCGTGAGCCAGCCGCCCAGCAGCAGCATCAGTGCGGAGCCTGCCGCGGCCACGGCGATGTGGGCGCCGAGCCACCGGGTCCGCGCCAGCGATCCGGCGAGCTGGGATTCGAGCCGCCCGCCGGATTCCTCGGCGCGGGCGCCGGAGAGGCTCTGCAGGGCAAACGCGCCAGCCAGCATGCCTGTGAACAGCACGAAGGTGCCCAGGATGCCGTTGAGCATGTCGTGGGATCCGCCCAGGAAGGCCTTGGCAACGGTGTTTGACGGGTCCAGGACGCTGGTCATGGCCTTCGCCACGCTGCCAAAGAACAGGCCGGCCACAATGGCGCCGAACAGCCAGGAAATGAGCGTGGCCCGCTGCAGCCTCAGGGACAGGCCCAGGGGGGAGGCCAGGAACGCGGTGGCACGGGCCGGCCCCGGGCGTGCCGGCAGCAATCCCATGCCCAAGTCGCGGCGGGTTTCAATGCGCAGGGCCAGGATGCACGCGGCGGCGGCGAGGGCCAGCAGTGCCAGGAAAGGCCACCACGTGTCCTGGGCGTAGGAACGCATGTTCTGCCCCCAGCCGATCGGCGAGAACCAGCTCAGTGCCGTGACGTTGGTGTCATGGGCATCCACGTCGGCAACGGCCCGGATGAGATAGAACACGGCAAGCACCGCCACGCCCAGGGAGTTGGCGCCGCGGCTGGTGGAAGCCAGCTGCCCGCAGAGCGCGGAGACCCCCACAAACGCCAGCCCGACGCCGGCGACCGAGCCGCCCAGCACCCACGACCCCGCTGCAGGCAGCTTGTCCGAAAGGGCCAACAGTGAAATCAGCAGGCCTGTCACAACGCTGAGGCTGCCGGCAACGGTGTAGTTGGCCAGGCTGAAGGCATGCCGTCCCAGGGCGGAGCCGCGCAGCAGCTCGGTGCGCCCTGCCTCCTCATCGGCGCGGCCGTTGCGGGTCACCAGGAAGATGGAGGCAAACCCCAGGGCGACGGCGAGCGTCATCCAAATCTTGATGACCAGAATGCCGCCCAGGCTGCCGGCCGCATAGGGCAGGCCCGTCATGGCCGCAATGGCGGGGGTGTTGGCCACATTGGCGTAGGCGTCGCGGGCCGCCTGGGTGGGAAAGGTGGCCTGCTGGGACGTGTAGACGATGGGGATCATCATGGCCAGGACAGCCGCCCAAATCACCAGGCGCAGCCAGTTGCGGCGCAGGATGAACCTCACGGACAGGCCGAAGCCGGCCAGCGTTGACATGGCCGCCGGCGCCGCCGCAACGTGCAGGCGGGGGGCTGCGATGCTCATCGCGCACCCGCCGTCTGCGCCGCCGTCGTGCCAGTCCCGGAGCCCTTGCCTGCCGCGGCAGGGGCCCCGGCGGCGCCGTAGTGGCGCAGGAACAGTTCCTCAAGGGATGGCGGGCTGGAGACCAGGGTGCGCGGCGCGTAGGCTGCGATGGCGGCAAGGACGCCGCCCAGGGCTTCCTCGCCCACGGTGAAAGTGGCCCGGTTGCCGTCCGCGGCAAGGTCGTTGATGCCGGGCACGCCGGCCAGTACGGTCGCTTCGCGGTCAAGGGTTACCGAAACGGTGGTGCGGTGCAGGTGGCGGAGTTCGTCCAGCCGGCCCGCCTCAACCGTCCGGCCGTCCCGGATGATCGTCACCGTGTCGCAGAGCTTTTCCACTTCGGCGAAAATGTGGCTGGAGAGCAGCACGCTGCGGCCCTGCCCCTTGACCTCCCTGATGCAGTCGGTGAACACCTGTTCCATGAGCGGGTCCAGGCCCGACGTCGGCTCATCCAGGATCAGCAGCTCGGCGCTCGAGGCCAGGCCCGCCACCAGGGCCACCTTCTGCCGGTTGCCCTTGGAATAGCTGCGAGCCTTCTTGCTCGGGTCCAGCTCAAACCGGGCCAGCAGTTCGTCGCGCTGGGCCGTGTCCACGCCGCCGCGCAACCGGGCGAGGATGTCGATGGCCTGGCCGCCGGTGAGGTTGGGCCACAGGCTGACGTCCCCCGGAACGTAGGCGATGCGCCGGTGAAGCTCGACGGCGTCGCGCCAGGGATCGCCGCCCAGGAGAGTGGCGCTTCCCCCGTCGGCCCGCAACAGGCCAAGCAGGATGCGGATGGTGGTGGACTTTCCTGAACCGTTGGGGCCCAGGAAGCCCGCAACGGTGCCCTGCTCAACCTGCAGGTCCAGGCCTGCCAATGCCGTGGTCGTCCCGAACCGCTTGCGCAGTCCCGTGACCTCAACGGCCGGAATGTTTGGGGACATGGTGTTTCCTTACCTTGCTAAAGGTTCTCCCGCGCGGCCCGCGGGCGGGTTGGTGTTGGCGGCCCGGAAGGACAGGTACTGGTCCAGGTAGCTGCTGTCGGTGAAAACGCCCTCTGTGTACAGCTCCAGGGTTGGGAGCATGGTCTCTGCCATGTACTGCTCCATGACAGCGGGGAAATCGTCCAGGCGCACGTCGGGGCGCATGGCCAAGTTCACCAGCATGCTGCCGATCGACTGCTGCACCATGTAGCGCGCCCGGGCGGCCTCATCGCGGCTGGGGACCACCAGGCCCCGCGCCACGGCGTCCGCCGTGAAGGCCGCAGCCTCGGCCACCATGTTTTCGATGAACGTGCGCCCTGCCGCGCTGCCGTCCTGGACGCTGCGCAATATGTAGACCATCAGCAGCCCGCCCTCATGGGAGGACGGCAGTTGGGCAAACACGCGCGTGGCGGGCACATTAATGCTGTCCTCCTTCATGATGCGGTAACGTTCCAGGACAGTGGCGTCGCACTCGGCGCGCAGTTCCTCCTTTGAACCGAAGTGGTGGCGGACCAGCCCCGCGCTGACGCCCGCCCGGGCCGCAATGGCGCGCAGCGATTCGTCAAAGCCGTGCGCGGCAAAGCCCTCAATGGCGGCGTCTCGCAGCCTTGCCCGGCCGGTCAGGTCGTCCTGTGCTGTACTCATGAATAGCAGACTACTCGCGTGTATAGTCGTTGGCAACAACCATTTCCGGACTGGCTTTTGCCTGGCCGTGAGGGGCCCGTCGGTGAGTCCCGGCGCGGGTAGGCTGGCCCCATGGACACACGCGAACCGCTGCCGCCGCTGGCGCCGCTGGAGGATGCCTGCACCGTGGTGCTGCTGCGCGACGGAGCCGCGGGCCTTGAGGTGCTGATGCTGGAGCGGCCCGGCACCAGCCGCTCCTTCGCAGGGGCATGGGTGTTTCCCGGCGGGAAGGTGGATCCGGCGGATCGTCAGGGGCCCGGCGGAACGCCACTGACCGGCGGCCGGCTGCCCGGCGGCCGGCTGTCCGCAATCCAGGCTGCGGACGCGGCGGCGCGCACGGCCGGGCTGCGTGAGGTCCTGGAGGAAACGGGGCAGCTGTTGCGCAGCGACAGCTTGGTGCCGCTGTCCCAGTGGACTCCCATGCAGCGGCTGCCGCGCCGTTACCGCACCTGGTTCTTTCTCGCGGAGGCTCCGTCCGCGCAGGTCCGCCTGAACCCGGGGGAGCATGTCGACCATGCCTGGCTTGCGCCGGCGGCGGCACTTGCCAGGCATGCGCGCGGCGAGATGCAGCTGGTGCCTCCCACCTGGGTGACGCTGCACCAGTTGGCTGGCTGGGCCACGGTAGGCCAGGCACTCGAGGCCGCCACGGCCGCCACCCCATTTTCCTACAACAGCCACCTGCTGCCGCCCGCCATGTCTCCAGGCGTGCCGGCAGCAACGGGCGACGGCGGTGTCGCCACCCCTGCGGCCCCGTCAGGTGTGGTGTGGGCCGGGGACGAGGCCTACCCGGAAGCCGGCAGCGAGGGGACGGCCGGTGCGCGCCACCGGCTGACCATGACGAAGCTGCCGTGGGTGTTTGAACGGACGGGGTTTTAGCCACAGTCCGCGCCTTAGACTGGGCACATCGGCAGGAGACCACAACGGCAGGACACCACTACGGAGGGCACCATGGACGGCAGGCAAAAGTGGCAGGACCTGGCCCCGGGGAAGAGGCGCGCCATCATCGTGGCCGGCGTGCTGCAGCTGCTGCTGCAACTGGCGGCCCTGCATGACCTCTCACGGCGCACACCGCTGGAAGTCAACGGCCCCAAGAAAGCCTGGGTGGCGGCGTCGTTCATTAATTTTGCCGGGCCCATCGCCTACTTTGTGCGGGGCCGGAAAAAGTAAGCAGCAGTTTCGATGCAGCAAGGCCGCCCGCCAGCTCAGGGGAGCAGGCCCAGCCCACGCACGGCGTCGCGTTCGGCCGCCAGCTCAGCCACGGAGGCATCGATCCTGCTGCGCGAAAAGCTGCTGATGTCCAAGTCCCGGACCACGGCATAATCGCCGCCGTCCGCGGTGACCGGAACCGAGGCGAACAGTCCTTCCTCAATTCCATGGGAACCGTCGGACGGGACGGCCATGCTGGTCCAGTCGCCGGCCGGGGTGCCCTGGACCCACAACTTCATGTGCTCAATGGCGGCGTTGGCGGCGGACGCGGCCGAGGAACCGCCGCGCACGGCAATGACCTCCGCCCCGCGCTGGGACACTCGCGGGATGAAGTGCCCTGCGATCCACTCCTGGTCCACCAGCGAGGAAGCGGCCCGCCCCGAGACCGTGGCGTGGCTGATGTCCGGGTACTGGGATGCCGAGTGGTTGCCCCAGATGGCCACGTTCCTGACCTCTGAGACCGCTGCCCCGGCCTTGGCCGCCAGCTGCGCCACGGCGCGGTTGTGGTCCAGGCGGGTCATGGCCGTAAACCTCCGTGCAGGCACGTCGGGGGCATGGGCGGAGGCGATCAAGGCATTTGTGTTGGCCGGATTGCCCACCACCACGGCCCGGAAATCGGGGGCGGCGCCGTCATTGATGGCGCGGCCCTGGACGGAAAAGATGCCCGCGTTTGCGCTCAGCAGCTCCGCCCGCTCCATGCCTGGGCCGCGCGGCCGCGCACCGACCAGCAGGGCGATGTTGGCGCCGTCGAACGCCCTGGCTGGATCGTCCATGACGTCCAGGCCAGCCAGCAGCGGAAACGCGCAGTCCGTCAGTTCCAGCGCCGTCCCCTCCGCGGCCCTGACCGCTTGCGCGACTTCCAGGAGCCTGAGCCTGACAGCGACGTCCGGGCCCAGCATGGCCCCGGAGGCGATGCGGAACAGCAATGCGTAACCAATTTGTCCGGCGGCCCCAGTGACGGTGACCGTGACGGGATCGTGTGCAGCCATGGCGCCAGTCTAGACCGGCCGGAGCGGAATGGGGCCGGCTCACGCTGGGTGCTAGGAAAGCGTGCCGGTCAGCCTGCCGTGGAAAGCCCGGCTCCGGCTGTCGAGTCCGGTGATGGCCACGGTGCAGCCGTGCCGGGCGAACTTGTCCACCACCGAATCCACGGCGGCAACGGAGGAGGCGTCCCAGATTTGTGCAGCGGCAAAATCCACCACCACCTGCGGCGGATCAAGTGCGTAACTGAACTGCTCCACCAGGTCGTTGCTGCTGCCAAAGAACAGCGGTCCGGTCACCACATAGCGCACGGATGCGCCGTCAGCGGCAGGCGTGCGGTCCACGGAGATCACGTGCGCCACACGCCGGGCAAACAAGACCATGGCCAGCACCACGCCCACGGCAACACCCAAGGCCAGGTTGCCAGTGGCCACCACCACGGCAATTGTCACCGCCAGCACCACGGTTTCAGGCAGCGGCATCCGCTTCAGCGTGGACGGCCTGACGCTGTGCCAGTTCACCGTGGACACGGCCACCACCATCATGACGGCGGCCAGCGCCACCATGGGGATCCGCCCCATCACGGTGCTGAGCGAGGTGATCAGCAGCAGCAGGAACAACCCGGCAACCAGCGTTGAAATGCGGCTGCGGGCCCGGCCGATCTTCACATTGACCACTGTCTGGCCGATCATGGCGCAACCGGCCATGCCGCCGTAAAAACCGGCCAGGATGTTGGCCACGCCAAGGGCCCAGGATTCCCGGCTCTTGTGCGAACGGGTGTCCGTCAGCTCGTCAACCAACTTGGCCGTCAGCAGGGTTTCCATGAGGCCCACAAACGCCACGCTCACCGCTGTTGGCCAAATGATGCGGAAAGTGTCCAGGTTGAGTGGCACAAGGAACGGGGTGAACCCGGGCAGGCCGCCGTTCATGGGCCCCTCGCCGGCAACGTTGGGCACGTCCAGTCCTGTCGTGACAACCAGGGCCGTCACCACCACGATGGCCACCAGCGGCGCAGGCACGGAACGCGTGAGCCTGGGCAGGAATGCGATGATGGCCAGGGTCAGCGCGAACAGCGGATACACCAGCCACGGCACGCCGATCAGGTGGGGGACCTGGGCGGCGAAAATCAGGATGCCCAGGGCGTTGACGAAGCCGATCATGACGGAACGTGGAATGAATCGCATCAGCCGTGCCAGGCCCGCCCAGCCGAAGGCAATTTGGATGATTCCGGCCACAATCACCGTCGGCAGGACATAGTCCACCCCATGGTTCCTGACCAGGGGTGCGATGACCAGCGCCACGGACCCTGCGGCGGCCGTCACCATGGCCGAACGCCCGCCTAAAAAAGACATGCTGACGGCCAGCACCACGGAGGCCAGGAGGGAAATCATCGGGTCAACCCCGGCAATCACGGAAAAGGAGATGACCTCGGGCACCAGTGCCAGGGTGGTGACCATGCCTGCCAGCACCTCGCGGCTGAGCACTCGCGGCGTGCGAAGGATCTTCACGTGGCCAGCCCAGGTGTCGGCGTCCGCAACGGGGCCGGATGCTGCCCCGGTGGCATTTCGGCTGCTCTGTTTTTCTGGCACTGGGGCCTTCCTCTTGGCCGGTGCGCGCCACAATGTGCCTGCGGTCTGTCACGGCTGGCGCATAAGCGAACCGTGCCAACTTTACCGGCCAGGGCGTTGGCCAGTTGCCGCAATAGGGCCGCAAAGGCTCCGTTAACACCAGTTGGCGCCACCCTTCCCGCATTTGCGGAGGGTGGCGCCAACTAAGGTAAAAGACTGATTTTCAACGCCAAGGTTTCCCTATGTTGAGCGCCTACACCGTTTCGGTGGCGGCGTCGAACTCCAGGCGGTGCAGGCGGGCGCGGTCCACGATCCCGTTCGGCTTGCCCAGGTTGACCACCAGGAAGGCCTTGCGCGGCGTGCCGGCGTTGAACTCGGCGTCAATCCCTGCAGCGTCGAAACCGCCCATGGGGCCGGCGGCCAGTCCGGCGGCACGGGCAGCCATGATGAAGAAGCCGGCCTGGATGTGGGCGTTGTTGGCGGCCATCCCCTGGCGCAGGGCGTCGTTCGCGGCAAAGGTGGGCACCATGCCGGCGGCGTGCGGCGCCGTCGTCGGCATGAGCTCGTGCCAGTCGGTGTCGTAGCTGAGCACGGCCACCATTGGCGCCGTCAGGGTCTTGGCCTTGTTGCCGTCGGCCATGTGCGCCACCAGGCGCTCGCGGGCTTCGGCGGAGCGCACCCAGGTGATGCGCAGCGGCTGGATGTTCATTGCGGTCGGGGCCATGCGGGTCAGCGCGTAGACGGCCTCAAGCGTTTCGTCCGAAATCTCATCGTCCGCCCAGCTGTTGGCGGTGCGGGCCTCCAGGAAGAGGTTGTCGGCGGTGTCGGCGTCGAGGATGAGTTGGTCCTGCAGGATGGTTTCGGTGGCGATGTCGACGCTCATGGGGGCAGCTCTCTGTTGTGAAAATTGGTTTCACAGGGTTAGAGCGCCCAGGAGCGTCCAATTGTTTCCCGGCGAGGTATGACGTTCGTCACGTGCCTGCAGTCCCTCGGCTCCTAGCGCCGCTAGCGCCGTCGCGCCCTCCCCACCCTCGCAAGCTCGGGCGGGGCCCCTCGGCCGCTAGGCTTGGGCCGGTGAGACAGAGAACCACTGCGGCGGCCCGCACCCCCTCCTTCAGCCGTGCCCTGGCGCTGCTGGTCGCCGGGACGTATTTCATGGAAATCCTCGACGGCACCATCATTGCCACGGCGGCTGCCGGCATGGCCGCAGACCTGCACGTCCGGCCCGTGGACATCAACCTGGCCATGACGGCGTACCTCATCACGCTCGCCGTGGGCATCCCCATCAGCGGCTGGCTGGCGGAACGGTATGGGGCACGGCGCGTCTTCACTGCGGCCATTGCCATCTTCACTGTGGCATCGCTGCTGTGCGCGGCCAGCCCCAACCTCGCCTTTCTCTGCGGCGCCCGGATGCTGCAGGGCCTGGGCGGGGCCCTCATGGTCCCCGTGGGCAGGCTGGTGGTGCTGCGGGATGCGGACCGGAAGGAATTCCTCGAGGCCATCGCCTACCTGACGTGGCCGGCCCTCATTGCGCCGGTGATTGCCCCGGCCCTGGGCGGGCTGCTGACCACCTACGCCAGCTGGCACTGGATCTTCCTGGTCAATGTGCCCCTGGGCATCCTCGCGTTTGCGGTGGCGCTGAAGGTGGTGCCGTCCATCCGGGCACTCAAGGTGCCGCCGCCGGACTGGACCGGCTTTGTGCTGTGCGGGATCGCGCTCGCCGCCCTGGTGATTGGGCTGGAACAGATCGGCGCGGCACCCACGCCGTGGGCCGCCGTCGTGCTGTGGCTTGTGCTGGCGCTGGCCAGCGGAATGGCAGCCCTGTGGTGGTTCAAGCGGTCGCGGCACCCGCTGCTGGACCTGCGCGCCCTGCGCATTCCCACGTTCCGCGTGGGCAACGGCGGCGGGGCGCTGTACCGGCTGGTCATCAACGCCGTGCCATTCTTGTTGCCGCTGATGTTCATGCTGGGGTTCGGCTGGACGGCGTTCGAGGCCGGGCTGATGACCATGGCCGTGTTCGCCGGGAACGTGCTGATCAAGCCAGCCACCTCGCCGTTGATCCGCCGCTTTGGCTTCCGCACCGTGCTGCTGCTGAGCAACCTGGGCGGCGCACTGGTGCTGGGGGCGTGCGCGCTGCTTGGGCCGGGCACGCCCCTTGCCGCAATTGCCGCCGTCCTGTTTGCCAGCGGCGTGCTGCGCTCCATCGGCTTCAGCGCCTACAACACGCTGCAGTTTGCGGACGTGCCACAGGCGGGAATGTCCGGCGCCAACACCCTGTCCTCCACCATCGCCCAGATTGCCACGGGCCTGGGCGTGGCCGTCGGCGCCCTGATCCTGCGTGCCGCCGGCGCACTGCTGGCCGGCGCGCCGCCCGTGGCCGCCTACCAGTGGACATTCGCCGTCCTGGGCGTGCTGATGCTGTACCCCGTGGTGGAGGCGCTGCTCATGCACCGCTCCGCCGGGGAGGTTGTGCGGACACGGTAGCCGTCCCGCGCACCCATGGTGCGGACAGCCGTCGACGCGGAGGCTGCCGCCGTGCCATGATGCGTAGCACGGACAAGGCAGAGGCAGGGAAAGGGAGCGGCGGAACATGACAACGTGGAAGATACGTGACTTTCATTCGCAAGACGTCGAGGGAATATTGGGCTTGTGGCAGTCCCTGAAGGCCAACGGAGTGGAGCCTGTCTATGACCTCTCCGAAGTCCTGGCCTCCTGCGAAAAAGACCACGCCGTCGTGGCCGTCCAGGGCGAAAAACTGGTGGGCGCCGCCGTGGCCCGGGCCGCGCACGACCAGGGCTGGATCGTTTTCTTGTCCACGCTGCCGGCATTCCGTGGCAGGGGCATCGGCACCTCGCTGCTGGCCGCCGTCGAAAACCGCATGGCGGCCCATGGCCTCAACAAGCTCTCGGCGCTCATGCCGGAAACCGAGACGCGGGTGGAGGCGTTCTCCAACCGCGGCTTCGTGGTGAAGAAAAACCTTCGCTACTTTGAACGCCGCATCCCGGTTCAGCGGGCCGAACTCGGGGCGCTGGAGGAACTGGGCGGGCGGGTGCTTCCGCGCGACCTTTGGGACCGGGTGGCAGGCATGACGGCCGAAAAGGAGCTGCTGGAGCGGCGGCTGGTGCTGCCGCTGGCCGAGTCGGAGCTCGCGGAGGAATTCGGCGTGGTGCCGCCGCGCGCCGTGGTGCTGTTTGGGCCTCCCGGCACCGGCAAGACAACGTTCGCCAAGGCCATTGCCTCGCGCCTGGAATGGCCATTTGTGGAGGTGTTCCCGTCGCGGCTGGCGGGGGAGCCGGGCGGGCTGGCCGGTGCGCTGCGGCAGACGTTTTTGGACATTGCCGAGTTGGAACACGCCGTGGTCTTCATCGACGAGGTGGAGGAAATTGCGTCCCAGCGCTCGGGGAAGCCGCCGTCACCCATGCAGGGCGTCACGAATGAGCTGCTCAAGATCATCCCGGCGTTCCGCGACCAGCCCGGCCGGCTGCTGGTGTGTGCCACGAATTTCATCCGCTCCCTGGATTCCGCGTTCCTGCGCCACGGCCGATTCGACTACGTGATCCCCATCGGCCTGCCGGACGACGAGGCCCGCACCGCCATGTGGCACCGCTTCATCCCCGCGTCCGCCGTGGAAGGGGTGGATGTTGCGGGGCTGGTTGCAGCCAGCCGCGGCTTCTCGCCGGCAGACATTGAGTTTGCCGCCCGCAGCGCCTCCCAGCGGGCGTTGGAAGCGGCCATGTTCGACGGCGGCGCTTTCTCCACGGCGGAAGGAGCCGGTGTGCGCGGCCCGGTCACGGCCGACTACCTGGACACCATTGCCGAGACAAAAGCCACCGTAAGCGACGCCGTCGCCCAGGACTTCCTGGAGGACATTGACGCGCTGGCGCGGACCTAGCCCGTTACAGCCAGGTCTTTTTCTTGAAGATGAGGTACATGACAACGGCCACCAGGACCATCAGGGCAATGGCATACGGGTAGCCCCACGCCCAGCTCAGTTCCGGGATGATGTGGAAATTCATGCCGTAAATGCCTGCCACGAACGACGGTGCGAACAGGATGGCCGCCCACGAAGAAATCTTCTTGACCTGTTCGTTTTGGGCTGCGCTGGCCTCGTTTTGCCGGTTGGCCGTCAGCGTGCCGTCCACGGTGAGCGCGTTTTGAAGCAGCTGGCGGAAGGAATCGACCTTCGCCTTGACCGTTTCCACATGGTCGGCCACGTCACGGACGTAGCGCAGCAGCTCCTTGTCCGCACCGTACTTCATCAGGCCGCCCCGCAGCTGGGCCATGATGTCGTGCAGCGGATGGATGGCACGCTGGAAGGCGATGACCTCCCGCGACAGCTGGTAGATGCGCCGCGAGACGTTGGGATCTCCGGCAAAGAGCTGGTCCTCGATCTCGTCAATGTCGTTTTCCAGGCCGTTGACCACGGGCGTGTAGTCGTCCACCACCTGGTCCAGAATGGCGTACAGCACAGCCTCCGGCCCCTTGGCCAGCAGTTCCGGATCGGCTTCGAGGCGGTGGCGCGTGGAAGCCAACCCCGGCGTTTCAGCGTGCCGGATGGTGATGACGAAGTTCTTGCCCGTAAAAATGTGCAGCTCGCCAAATTCCACTGCTTCCCTGTCATCCAGATAGCGGGCGGGGCGCAGCACGGTGAACAGCACGTCGTCGTACTGTTCCACCTTGGGCCGCTGGTGTGCCTTGATGGTGTCCTCGACCGCCAGCTGGTGGAGGGAAAATTCGTCCGCCAGCGACGCCATTTCCTCGGAAGTGGGCCGGAACATGCCGATCCAGGCCATGCCGCCGCACGCGGCCATGACGTCGTAGGTCTGGTCCAGGGACTTGGGGTCTGCGTGGCGGCGGCCGCTGACATACACGGCATTGTCAATGATGGTCACCTGCCCATTATGGCCGCCGCGGGCATTCGCTGCGCGCAGCCCCGCCGTCATGATGCCGTGGTTCAGCCGTGGCTCATGCCGTTGAGCAGCGGCTGGATCCGGTACGGGATGTGCTCGTGCAGGGCCAGCGACGTTTCCGTGCGGATGACCCCCTTGATCCGCAGCAGCTGGCGCAGCGCCGCCTGGAGGTGGTGGACGTCGCGTGCTGCAAGGCGGCACCAGACATCGCCGCGGCCGGAGATTTCGTAGACTTCCAGCACCTGGGGCACGGCCCGCATGGCGGCAATGACGCCGTCCAGGTCCCGGTGGTTGACCTCGATCGTAATGAACGCCACCACGTCGTAGCCGATGGCTGCCAGGTCGACTTCGCGGCCGCCGCGCCGCAGTGCCCCTGAACGGGACAGCTGGCGCAGGTGTGACTGGATGGTGTTGCGGGCCACTCCCAAGGTGTCGGAGAGTTCGCCAATTTGGGCGCGGGGCTCGGCGATGAGGGCCAACACCAGGCGGACGTCAAGGGGGTCCAAAATGCTCATGGGGATCACTCCGGGATCGTGGCAACGGATACTTTTGACTATTTTGAAGCATATCGTGACGAAAACTCATATTTAGTGACGGTGCTGACTCATTCTATAGAGGTATTTGATTCAGCGTAGTGGTGAGAGTGAGTTTTTTGTGAGCGTGCTGCAGGAATTGGCCATGCGCCGCCCCTCCGTGGCCGGCCGTGGCTGGGACCCGTCCGTGGCCGTGCGCCTTGCCCTTGCCGGAACCGTCATTTTCACCCTGCTGGTGGGGGCCAACCTGGCCACCCCGCTATACCCGCTGCTGCAGGCCCAAATCGGATTCGACACGGTAGGCGTCACCGTTGCATTCACCGCCTACGTGGGAGCGCTCATTGGCGGGCTGGTGCTGTTTGGCCACTGGTCCGATCACATCGGGCGGCGGGCTGCCCTGGTTCTCGCCGTCGTCGTGGGCCTGGCGGGCGGCGCTGTCTTCGGCACAGCCGATTCCCTGCCCCAGCTGGTGGCCGGCCGGTCCCTGCAGGGGCTGGCCGTAGCCATAGGCACCGGGGCCAGCGCCGCCGCACTGCGCGACCTGATGCCCAGCAGGCCCGAATGGGCGTCCCGGTTCACGCTGCTTTCCTCCTCCGGCGGAGTGGCGGCCGGGCCGGTCATGGGCGGGCTGCTCTCGCTGTTGCCGCACCACACACGGGCCCCGTTCCTGGTCCACTCCGTGGTGCTGCTGATGCTGCTGGTGCCGCTGCTCCTCCTGGACGCCCGCCCCGCGCTCAATCCCGCCCCGGCAGGACAGGGCCGGAACTACCTGCGCCCCCGCGTGCCGTCTCTGGCCAGGAACGCCCGTGGCACGTTTTGGCTCGCCGCCGTGACCGGCTTTGTCAGCTTTGCTGTCTTCGGCTTTTGCCTGTCCCTGGCACCCGGCTACTTTGCCCAGATCATGCACGCCGATTCCCGCCCGCTGATTGGGCTGCTGGCCGCCGTGACGCTGGCCTGCTCGGCCCTCAGCCAGCTCCTGTCCCTCCGGGGCCGGTACCTGGTGCCGGCGGGCCTGCTGCTGCTGGGCGTGTCCGTGCTGCTGATCGCAGCCGCCGGGGCCGTGCATTCCCCGCTGCTGCTGGTGTTGGCAAGCATCAGCGCCGGGCTGGGCCAGGGCGCCGCCTTCCGCGTGGTGTTCAACGACGTGGCAGAAGCCGTGGAGCCGGACCGCCATGCGCAGGTCATTTCAGCTGTCTACATCGTGACCTACCTGGGCAGCGCCATCCCCGTCCTGGGACTGGGGGTGGCCGTCAAGCTGTGGGGGCTGCAAGCTTCCGTGGCCGGATTCGCCATCCCCATTGCCGCAGCCTGCGCCGTGCTGGCACTCGTGGCGCAGCGCCGCGGCCGGGTCAGTCCAGCGGGCCCTGATGCCCCGGCATGTGCTTGAACACCAGCGTGGTCTCCGTGTGCCCCACCACGGGGTCGGTGGTCAGGTTGTCCAGGACCCAGTCCCGCAGCGCGTCGGTGTCCCGGACGGCAATGTGCAGCAGGTAGTCCACCGAGCCGGAGGTGTGGAAAGTGGAGAGCACCTCCGGCAGGCGCGGCACCCGTGAGGTGAAGGCGTCAATCTGGTCGCGGTCATGGGCGCGCAGGCGGACAGCAATGAGGGCCTGCACGGCGCGGCCAATCACGGCCAGGTTCAGCTTGGCGGAGAAGCCCTCAATGGCGCCCCGCTCCACCAGGGACCGGGTGCGCATCAGGGCCGTGGACGGTGCGATGCCGACGGCGTCCGCCAGGTCCCGGTTGGTGATCCGGGCGTCGGCCACCAGGGCGTCAATGATCTGGCGGTCGACGGCGTCCAGCGGCTCGGCCGCCAGCCCTGCATCCTGGTTTTCCCGCCGAACGTTCTTCGCCAATGACGCCATAACACCCTCCAAAATGGTATATAAAATCAGCCTTTGCCAATGAATTAGATAATAGTTCGCAACTCTACCAAATATCCAACATCCGGGTCCATACTGGCTTGCAACGGAGACGCTTGGGTTCGTGGCAAAGGTGCCACGGGAAGGCAGGGAAGAGATGTTGGGTTGGGACTCACGGGCAGTCCACGCGGGGCGGGAAGATTTGGCCGGGCTGGGCGTCCACGCCATACCCCTGGACATGTCCACCACGGCACCGCTGGCCGACGTGGCCACCGGCGGGGAAGCGTACGAATTGATGGCCACCGGGGGCGTTCCGGCACCGGGCCAGACCACCGTGTACCAGCGGCTGTGGAACCCCACCGTGGCCCGTTTTGAAGACGGCGTGTCCACGCTGGAAGGCTCCGCAGCGTCCGTGTCCCTCGCCACCGGCATGGCGGCGCTGGCAGCGGTGCTGCTGGCCGCCGTCGCCGGTGGGAAACCGCATGTGGTGGCCGTCCGGCCGCTCTACGGGGGATCGGACCACGTCCTGGCCACGGGCCTGCTCGGCACCCGCGTGACCTTTGTCCAGCCCGGCGGGGTGCGCGCCGCGCTGCGCCCCGACACGGGCCTTGTCATCGCCGAAACCCCTGCCAACCCGGACCTGCGCCTGCTGGACATCAAGTCCCTGGTGGCCGAGGCGGACGGCGTGCCGGTCATGATCGACAACACCTTTGCCACGCCGGTGCTCCAGCGCCCGCTGGAACTGGGCGCTGCGCTGGTGCTGCACAGCGCCACAAAGTTCCTGGGCGGGCACGGCGACGCGATGGGCGGGGTGGTGGCGACCGACACGGAGTGGGCCGTGCGCCTGCGACAGGTCCGGGCCATTACCGGCGGGCTCCTCACGCCCTGGCCGGCCTACCTGCTGCACCGAGGGCTCGCCACCCTGCCCGTGCGCGTCCGCGCCCAGCAGGAATCCGCCCACAAGGTGGCCGTGGCGCTGGCCAGCCACGAGGCCGTGGCCCGCGTGCTGTACCCCGGTCTTGCCGAGTGCGACCCCTTGGGCCTGGTGGGCACGCAAATGTCCGGTCCCGGCTCCATGCTGTCCTTTGAGGTGGACACTGCCGAGCACGCCGAAGCCATTCCGTCCCGGGTGCGGATGATGACCCATGCCGTGTCGCTGGGCGGGGTCGACACCTTGATCCAGCACCCCGCAGGCCTCACGCACCGCCCGGTTGCGGCTGCGGCCAAGCCCCATGCAACCATGCTGCGCGTGTCCATAGGGCTGGAGGATCCGGAGGACATTGTGGCAGACCTGGCCCAGGCGATCGAGGCTGTCTGCTGATCCGGCCGCTGACCAGTCCGCCGTGCGGTTGGCTGAGAAGGTTGGCTGGCCTGCCTGGGCGGCCGTCAGCGTCCCGCGGGGCGCCCGGGCGGCAACAGCACGACGGCGGCGGCAGCTGCAAGGGCTGCCAGCAGCGCCAGGACACCTGCCAGTGCGGCCCAGCCAAACTGCTGGAACACCAGGCCCGCACTCCAGCCCACCACGCTGGAACCGGCGTAGTAGCTGAGGTTGTACAGTGAGGACGCCTGCGCGCGGCCGGTGGTGGCGATGGCCCCTGTCCAGCCGGAGGCGATGCTGTGGGCGCCAAAAAACCCGGCCGTAAAGAGCACAAGCCCCGCAAGGATCAGCGGCAGGGGGGCGGCCATGGTCACGGCAAGGCCGGCCACCATGGCTGCCGTGGAGGCCAAAAGCACGCTGCGCCGGCCAAACCGGGCGGCCAGCCCGGCCACGGCCCGCGAGGAAACGGTGCCTGCCAGGTAGGCCAGGAACAGCAGGGCCACCGCGGTGGCAGGAAACAGGTAGGGTGGCGCTTCAAGCCGGAACCCGAGGTAGTTGTACACGCTGACAAACACGCCCATGAGCAGGAACGCCTGGGCGTACAGGGCCAGCAACGGCCTGCTCCGCAAGGGAGGGCGCAGCCTGGCCAGCATGGCGCCGAAACCGCCGCCGGCTGCCGGCTGGAAACCCCGGGGTGCGGGCGCCAGCAGCAAGAATCCGACGGCGGCCACGGCGGCGCAGGCCGAAACAGCCAGGGTCCCCATCCGCCACCCGGCCAGGTCCGCCACGGGCCCTGCCAGCAGCCGGCCGAAGAGCCCGCCCAGGGTGGTGCCGGCCACGTACGCGCCGGCCGCCGCTGCTGCATGCCGTGTGCTGATCTCTTCGGTGAGATAGGCGATGGCGAGTGCGGGAACCCCTCCCAGGGCCGCCCCCTCCAGTGCACGCAGTGCCAGCAGCATGCCAAAGGTGGGCGCTGCCGGGACCAGCAGGCCGAAAGCGGTGGCCAGGACCAGGGCCAGCCCCATGGTGCGGACCCGGCCAAAGCGGTCCGCCACAAACGACCACGGCAGGACGGCGAAGGCGAGCCCCATGGTCGCTGCGGAAATCGACAGGGATGCCTGGGCCGCACTGACACCCAGCTCGGAGGACATGAGCGGCAGCAGGCCCTGGACCGAATACAGCTGGGCAAATGTTGCCACACCGGAACATGCCAGGGCAGCCAGCACCCTGCCGTAGCCGGCGCTGCCGTGCACGTGTCCGGTCCAGGGGGCCTGCTGTGCAGCCGTTCCGGCCTGTGCAGCGGTTTCGGTCCGTGTCCCGGCCGGCGGTGCCGTCCTTGCGTGGTCTGCGTTAGTCACAAGAACCACGGTAGGACTCACAAACCCATGCGTCCAATGCATGGAAATCGATAAATAGATCCATATTTGGATGACAGCACGCCGGCCCGCATGGTTCCATGAGGGATGGATAACGAACAGGGGAGCCTGACCCGACTGCTGGCCGTGCTGCCCATCCTGGTGGAGCTGGGAGCCAGCCGCCACGTGACGGCCACTGCCGAGGCGCTGGGCATCCCGCAGTCCACGGTGAGCCGGGCACTTGCGCGGGCAGCCGCCGTCGTCGGGACCCCCTTGATGATCCGCCGCGGCCGGGGCGTGGAATTGACGCCGGCCGCCCTGGCCCTTGTCCCGCACGCCGCCGAGGCTGTGGAGCAGGTTCGTTTGGGCCTCGCCGCGGCCCGCCAGGAGTCCGGGAAGTCCTTCGGGCGGATCCGGGTGGCCTTCCAGCACACCTTTGGCGAGGCAGCCCTGCCGTTGCTGGTCAGGGCATTCGCACGGGACAACCCGGACGTGTCCTTTGACCTCCAGCAGGGCAGCCGGCAGTTTTGCCTGGAGCTGCTGGCCGCAGGCGGGGCGGACCTTGCCCTGGTGGCACCCCCGCCCGCGCCCAGCCGCACCATCGGCGCCGAGGTGCTGTATTCGGAGCCGCTGAAGCTCGTGGTGCCAGAGGGCCATCCCCTGGCGGGTGCCTCCGGCGCCAGGCTCGACGCCGTGCGGGACGAAGGGTTCATCATGCTGGAGTCCGGCTACGGCATGCGCTCCATTGTGGAGGCCCTGTGCCAGGCAGCCGGTTTCCGCCCCCGCGTGGCCTTCCAGGGCCAGGACCTGCACACCATCCGCGGGCTGGTCTCCGCCGGCCTGGGCGTGGCCGTGGCCCCGCCGTCCCGGCCCCGGGTGGCGGGGTCGGTGCCGACCGGTCCGCCGGTGCTGCCCGGGATGCCGGCGGTGCGAGTGCCGGCGGCGGGACTGCCGGCATCCCGGCAGGGTCGGGGAATCGCGGGCTCCGCGGCGCTGGGCTGGCGCGAGGTGGACATCACCTGGCCTGCAGCAAGCCGCGACATCGGGCTGGTCTGGCGCAACCGCCCGGACGGCCCGCCTCAGGCCGTCCGGTTTCGCGACATGGTGCTGGCCGAGGGGAAGGAATTGCTGACTGCCGCGCAGCGCTGAAGTGTGCCGGGAGCCGGGTGCCGTGTGGGCGGCGTGCCCGCTTTGCTTCAATCGGCCGGCTAAAGTCCCGCCAGGAAACCCTTGACCACGTCCGCCACGGGCCCGGACTGCGCGGATTGCCACGCGGTGCCTGCCCACAGGTTCAGCATTTCCCTGTCGCCGGCTGCAGCAGCGGCGGCCCGCAGGGGCGCCGTGGCGAAATGCACCTCGGGGTAGGCATTGGGGGCCGTGGCCGAATGCCGCCGGACAAAACCGTTCACCAGGGCCCGCGCCGGCTTGCCGGTAAAGGCCCGCGTCACCGCGGTTTCGCTGAACTGCGGGTCCGCGAGTGCGTCCTTGTGCAGTGCCCGCGCTCCGCTTTCGTCCGTGCGCAGCAGCGCCGTACCCAGCTGCACGGCTTCAGCGCCGGCCGCAAGCACGGCCCGTGCCGTGGCGGCCGTGCCGATCCCGCCGGCCCCGGCCAGTGGAAGCCCGACGGCGGCGCGCACCGCAGCGACCAGCTCCAGGACACTTGGCGCGCCGGCTCCGGAGGGCGGCAGGAAGGCGGCTGAATGCCCGCCCGCGTTGGAGTGCTGGACCACCAGCGCGTCAACGCCGGTTTCCGCCGCGGCCAGGGCCTCGGGCACGCTGGTCACCGAGGCAACCACCCGGGTGCCCGCCTTGTGCAGCCGCGCCACCAGGGCTGCCGGAGCCAGGCCGAAGGTAAAGCTGAGCAGCGGCACGGGCTCGTTGAGCAGCAGCTCGACCTTCTCTTCCCAATAATCCGTGGAACGGGGATCCTCCTGCGGCGGAGACACGGCCGGGACCACGGCCCCGAGCGCTTCGGCATCGGCGGACAGTTCGCGGCGGTACCGTTCAAGTGCAGCGGCATCCCCGGACGGGAGGGGGCCGGTCCGGGGCACAAACAGGTTGACGCCGAAGTCGCCGCCTGCGGCGCGCAGCGGCGCAATGTGGGCGGCAAGCGCCTCCGCGGACTTGTAGCCGCCGGCTGCGAAAGGGAAGGCTCCGGCGAGCTGGGCGGCCAAGGCGAGTTCCGTCGTCGTGGTTCCGCCAGCCATCGGAGCGGCAATGATGGGTGAAGGGAACATGCCATTAGTCTAGGTGGGTGGCAAACAACACTTTTAACCCAACATCCTCCCCAGACCCGGTGCTGGGCCTGGACATCGGCGGTTCCAAGACACGCGGCATGGTCTGGTCGGGCGGGCAGGTGGTGGCCGATGCCAGCGCCGGCAGCGCCAACGTGCAAAACGTGAGCGTGGCGGATGCACGGAAACATCTGGCCGAGCTCTTTGCCGCGTTGGGGCACCCCGCCGCGAAGGTGGTTTTCGCCGGAGCCGGGGGAGTTGACACGGACGACGACGCCGCCGCCTTGAGCGCGCTCATCGCTCCGTTTGTGCCGGGCGCCAGGATCACGGTGGTCCATGACACGCGCCTGCTCCTGGCCGCGGGCGGGGCGTCCACAGGCGTGGCCGTCATTGCCGGGACCGGCTCCGCTGCCTGGGGCGCCAATGACGCCGGCGACGAGGCCCGGGCGGGCGGCTGGGGCTACCTGCTCGGCGACGAGGGCAGCGGCTACTGGCTGGGCCGTGAGGCTGTCCGCCACAGCCTGCACCAGATGGACCTTGGCGCCGAACCCGACCTGCTCACCCGCGGCCTGCTGGACTACTGCAAGCTCAGCGATCCCGGTGAATTGATCGGCCATTTCCATGCGGGCACCACGCGGCGCTACTGGGCCGCCGCTTCCCCCGTTATTTTTGCCGCGGCCGCCCAGGGGCACGCCGAGGCGCTGCGGATGGTGGACCAGGCCGGGTCAGACCTGGCCGCCATGGCACACCAGGTGGCCACCCAGCTGGGCGTGCCCGGGCCGGTGGTCCTCGGCAGCGGACTGGGCAGCAATGTCCCGGCACTGCAGGAGGCGTTCAGGAAGCACCTGGCGGCCAAGGGGCTCGACGACGTGCGGATACTGGACCAGGACCCCATCTTTGGCGTCCCCCTGCTGGTGGAGGCGCAGGCATCGGTCGCCGCAGCACGGCCAACAGCGAAAAGCTAGGCTGCCGGGGGCGGGGCGGTGCTGCCCCGCACCACCAGCACCGGCGCCGCCAGGTCCGGCGGGTTGTCCATGCCCGGGTTGGCGATGAGCTCCACCAGGTGCGTCACGGCGCGCCGGCCGGTGTCCTCAAAGGACTGCCGCACGGTGGTCAGGGGCGGGTTGGAATAGGCGGCCAGATCAATGTCGTCGATGCCCACCACGGAGACGTCCTCGGGGATGCGCCGGCCCAGCTCGCTCAGGGCCCGGATCACACCAAAGGCCATTTCGTCGCTCGCCACCAGAATGGCCGTCACCTCCGGCATGCGGCCCAGGACCAGCCCGTTGCGGTACCCGGATTCGGGGCTCCAGTCGCCATGGAGTTCCGGCGGCACCTCACGCCCGGCCTCCTCCAAGGTCCGGCGCCAGCTGCCCAGCCGGGCGGCAGAGTCGGACCAGTCCTCCGGCCCGGCCACATGCCACACTGTTGCGTGGCCAAGTTCCAGCAGGTGCCGGGTGGCCAGCACGGCCGCCAGGTCCTGGTCCACGCCCACCAGCCCGTCGGAGATCCCGGACGAACCATCGGTGTTGACCGTGGGCACGCGCATCGTCAGCCGGCGCACAGTGGAGGCGGCGTCCCGCAGCGGGGCGGCGATGATGATGCCGTCCACCCCTTGGTTGACCAGCCGGGACACGGCACCCGTGAGGGCCTCCGCGCTCAGGCCCGAGGTGACCGAGTTGACCGTGTAGCCGGCCTCCCGGGCGCCCAGCTCCACACCCAGGGCCAGCGAGGACCGTGAATAGTTGTTCGTGGCCAGCGTCAGCACGCCCAGGGTCTTTGACCTGCCCGTCACGAGTGCCCTCGCCATGTTGTTGCGGCGGTAGCCGAGCTCGTCGGCCGCCGCCATGACCCGTTGCCGGGTGCTTTCCTGGACGTTGGGGTGGTTGCTCAGGACCCGCGAGACAGTCTGCGCCGAGACCCCGGCAGCCCGGGCCACATCGCGCATGGCCGGCCCCCTGTTGAATTTGCGCTCCATGGTGCGTTTTCCCTTGCTGTGGAGGGCTGCATAACCGCGTGCAGGCCAAAGGTGGATGTATGCCCAGTCTAATTGTTTCGTGTAACAACACCGAACGCCGTTGATCCCGCCGGGACCGCGAAACTCATGGGGGCGCGGAATGAGCTTATGATTGTTATCCATAACAGAATGTACCCGGCGGCGTGCCGCCGGCCAACGTCCGTTCCCGTGAATCCAGCGCCAGGAGATTACTTGTCCACCCAAGCCGCCACGCCTGCCGTCCCGACGCCCGCAGCCGCAGCGCCCGCAGGCCAGGAGCCCGCAGCGCGGGCGCTGTCCTACGCCGGGCGCACGCTGTTCAGAAACGGCCGCCAGCACCAAATCATTGCAGGCGCCATCCACTATTTCCGTGTCCACCCGGAGCAGTGGCAGGACAGGATCGACCGCTTGGTTGCCCTCGGCGTGAACACCCTGGACACGTACGTGGCCTGGAACTTCCACCAGCCGGAGAAAGGGGTTGCACCCGACTTCACGGGCTGGCGCGATCTGGCCCGGTTCATCACGATGGCGGGCGACGCCGGGCTGGACGTCATTGTCCGGCCCGGGCCCTACATCTGCGCCGAATGGGACAACGGCGGCTTCCCGGCCTGGGCGATCTCCGGCAGAGACATGGCGCTGCGCTCCTCCGACCCCCGCTTCACCGCCGTCGTGGAACGGTGGTTTGACGCCCTGCTGCCCGTCATCGCACCCCTCCAGGCAGCCAACGGCGGGCCCGTGGTGGCCGTGCAGGTGGAAAACGAATACGGCAGCTACGGCGACGACCAGGAGTACCTGCGCTGGAACCGTGCGGCCCTGCGGGCCCGCGGCATCACGGAAATGCTGTTCACGGCCGACGGCGGCACGGACTACTTCCTGGACGGTGGCGCCCTGCCGGACACCTGGGCCGCTGCCACGCTGGGCTCCCGCGGCGACGAGTCCGACGCCGTCTGGGAGCGCCGCCGCCCCGGCGAGCCCTTCTTCACCGTCGAGTTTTGGAACGGCTGGTTTGACCACTGGGGCGAGGACCACCACACCCGCAGCAGCACCGAAGCAGCCGCGGAAGCCGCCAAGATCCTGGACGTGGGCGGTTCCATCTGCCTTTACATGGCCCACGGCGGCACCAACTTCGGCCTGGCCTCCGGGGCCAACCACGACGGCGCCCTCCAGCCTACGGTCACCAGCTACGACTCCGACGCCCCCATCGCCGAAGACGGCGCCCTGACCGCCAAGTTCCATGCCATGCGGGAGGTCTTTCTGGCCGCACAGGGCCGCGAGCCGGAGCCCGTTCCGGCCGCTCTCCTTGAGCCCGCCGCTGTGCTGCCGGAGGCCGCCGTCGCCCTGGAGGCTGGCACGGGGCTGCTGGACTTTGTCCGCGCCGTGGAACCGGTGCGCAGCGTCAAGCCATTGAGCTTTGAGAACCTGGGCCTTGACCGCGGACTGGTCCACTACAGCGCCACGGCCGTGCTGCCACGCGGGGACGGAACCATCAAGTTGCGGGGGCTCCACGACCGGGCCTATGTCTGGGTGGACGGAACGTTCGTCGGGGTGCTGACGGACGCGACGGGTGCCGACGGCCTCACGGTCCAGGGCACGGGTGCCCCGGCGGCGCTGGAAATCCTTGTGGAAAACCAGGGCCGCATCAACTACGGCCCGCTGTTTGGCCAGGGCAAGGGAATCCTGGACGGCGTGCTGGTCAACCAGCGTTACGTTTTCCACTGGGAACAGCGCGCCGTCAACCTTGAGCTGCCACTGGAGCGGCTGCTGGCCCTGGACACCGGCGCGGGCACCGGCGCCGGCACGGCCACGGGCGCCGGCGCCTCCGGCTTCTTCCACGGTGAATTCCACGTCGACAGGCCTGCCGACACGCACCTGGCCCTGCCCGGCTTTGGCAAGGGCATGGTCTGGGTCAACGGCTTCCTGCTGGGCCGCTATTGGGAGATCGGCCCGCAGCACAGCCTGTATGTTCCAGCTCCGCTGCTGCGCGAGGGGCCCAACGCCCTCACGGTCCTGGAGCTGGAACACGGCGGGGAGGGGGCGCAGCTGCTGGCAGCGGCCCAACTGGGATCGACGCATGCCACCCACGTGGAGGACCTGGGGTAGCCCACCGGTAAGCTGGTGGGTGCGGGGCGCGTCGTGCGTCCATCGCCCGGAGCGGCCCCATGGGCCCCCGCCCACCTGCCGCCAAGGGAGAGCATGCGCCTTCGCCGATCCGCCGCCGTCGTCCTTGCCGCGGGGCTCCTGCTCACCGGTGTCCCGGCCTGCTCGCCCGAGCCCATCGTGGTGATCCCCAGCGTGACCCGTTCCGTGGGTGTTGCACCGCTGGTGGTGGGCACGCCGGCAGCCCCCGACGGCACCAACCCGACCGAGGGTGCCCTGCTGGCCCATGTGTACGCGGCAGCCCTCAATGCCGCAGGCGTCAACGCCGTCGTCAGCCCGGCAGATCCGGCCGACGGCACCTTGCTGGACAAGCTGGAGGCCGGCACGGTGGACATTGCCCCCGGCTATTCGCGCGTGCTGCTGGCCGCTGCGGCCGCCAAGGGCTCCACCGCGGTCCCGGACGCCGCCACCACGGCGCAGGTGCTGGATGCGCTCAAGAAGGAGCTGCCGCAGTCCCTGGCCGTGCTGGACGCGGCCAAGGCCGAAGACAGCGACAGCATCGCCGTCACCACCGTGACGGCCGAAAAGTACCAGCTCAAGACCATCGCAGACCTGGCGAAGGTGTGTGACAAACTCGCGTTCGGCGGCTCCGCAGAGTTTCGCCTTGCCGAGCGCGGCCTGTCGGCACTGGGCTCCGACTACAACTGCGTGCCGAAGTCCTATGTGCAGCTGCCCAACACCAAAAATGAGCTCCTGCTGGCGCTGATCCGCGATGACGTCCAGGTGGCCGACATCCACAGTTCCTCCCCGGCCATCCCGGACAACGCGCTGGTGGTCCTCACTGACCCCAAGCACCTGTTCCTGCCCCAAAACGTGGTGCCGGTGGTTTTGGCTGCCAAGGTCCCGGCCGATGTCCAGGGCGTGCTGAACAAGGTTTCCGGGGCCCTGAGCACCGACGAACTCGTCAACCTGAACAGGCTTGCCGCGGGCAGCAACAAAACGTCACTTGACGCCGTCGCCCGTTCCTGGCTGGTGCAAAAGGGTCTGGTCAAGGCCAATAATTAGCCATTGGCCCGCAGCAGGCCCCATGTCCAGCCAGCGCTGGCTCAGCTGTTGTGCCATATTTGGTAAATGGCAGAATTCAAGCAGTCCACCAAGCTTCACAATGTGCTCTATGACATCCGCGGCCCGGTGCTGGAGCAGGCGCAGAAGATGGAGTCCGAGGGCCACCGGATCCTCAAGCTGAACATCGGCAACCCGGCGCCATTTGGCTTTGAAGCCCCGGATGCCATTCTCGTGGACATGATCCGCCACCTGCCCCACGCACAGGGCTACAGCGATTCGCGCGGCATCTTTTCGGCGCGCACGGCCGTGGTGCAGTACTACCAAACACGCGGCATCCACACCATCCACGTTGATGATGTCTACCTCGGCAACGGGGTCAGCGAACTCATCACGCTCTCCCTCATGGCACTGCTGGACACGGGGGACGAGGTGCTGGTCCCCACGCCGGACTACCCGCTGTGGACGGCCTCCGTCAGCCTGGCCGGCGGCCGCCCCGTGCATTACCTGTGCGATGAGGAAAACGAGTGGTGGCCCGACTTGGAGGACCTGGCGGCGAAAATCACGCCCCGCACCAAGGGCCTGGTCATCATCAACCCGAACAACCCCACCGGCGCCGTCTACCCGCCGCACATCATTGCGGGCATGGTGGACCTGGCCCGCAAGCACGGGCTGATCGTGTTCTCCGACGAGATTTACGAGAAAATCCTCTACGACGGCACCGAGTTCACCAACACGGCCGCCATCACGGGCGACGACGTGCTGTGCATGACGTTCAGCGGCCTGTCCAAGGCCTACCGCATCTGCGGCTACCGCTCCGGCTGGCTGGCCATCTCCGGCCCCAAGGCCGCCGCCGCGGACTACCTGGAAGGCATCAACCTCCTCGCCAACATGCGCATGTGCGCCAACGTTCCCGGCCAGCACGCCATCCAGACGGCCCTGGGCGGGCACCAAAGCATCGAGGACCTGATCCTGCCCGGCGGCCGGCTCCGCGAACAGCGTGACCTCGCCTACCGCATGCTCAACGAAATTCCGGGCGTCTCGGTCAACCAGGCCAAGGGGGCGCTGTACCTTTTCCCCAGGCTGGATCCGGAAATCTACCCCATCAAGAGTGATGAAAAGTTTGCCCTTGACCTCCTGCAGCAGCAGAAAATCCTCATCTCCCACGGCACCGCATTCAACTGGATCCGGCCCGACCACTTCCGCCTCGTCACCCTGCCCAGCGTCTTGGACCTGGAAGAGGCAGTGGGCCGGATCGGGGAGTTCCTCAGCACCTACAAACCCTAAGGAAAGGCCCCACCGTGTCACTTCCCCTTGGATTTACCGCTTCCCCGGCCGGCGTGCTCAAGGTTGGCCCGGGGTTTTCCCTGGCGGCCCGGCCCACCAATGCGGCTCCCGGCTTTTCCGGCAAGAAGCACGACGGCGCCGCAGCCTTGGCAGCGCGGGCGCCGGTTTTGGCCCAGCTCCAGGAGCAGCTGTTCGCGGAGAGCCGTTTTGGCGGCCGACGCTCGGTCCTGCTGGTGCTGCAGGCCATGGACACGGCGGGCAAGGGCGGCATCGTGGGGCATGTGGTGGGTGCCGTCGATCCGCAAGGCGTGAAGTTGCAGGCCTTCAAGGCGCCCACCGAGGAGGAAAAGGCCCACGACTTCCTGTGGCGAGTCCGCCCCGCAGCCCCGGAACCGGGCATGTTCGGCGTCTTTGACCGCTCCCACTACGAGGACGTGCTCATCCACCGCGTGCACGGCTGGGCCGGCGAGGCGGAACTGGACCGGCGCTACGAGGCCATCAACGGCTTTGAAGCGGAACTGGCCGCCGCCGGGACCACCGTGGTCAAGGTTATGCTCCACCTGGGGCCGGATGAACAACTCAAACGGCTCGGCGCCAGGCTCCACGACCCCACCAAGTTCTGGAAGTACAGTTCCGGCGACCTCGACGAGCGCGCCTTCTGGCCCGCCTACATGGACGCCTACCAAAAAGCGTTTGAGCGCACCAGCACCGCCTCAGCGCCCTGGTATGTGGTGCCGGCCGACAAAAAATGGTACGCCCGCCTGGCCGTCCAGGAAATCCTGATCGAGACGCTCGGCGCCATGAACCTGCAGTGGCCGGCCGGAAACTTCGACCTCCAGCACGAGAGGGCCCGCCTCAAGGACGCCTGAGCCGGCTGCCGAAAGCGCCGGGGATGCCGGTTCGGACTTTTGATCCTGATAGGCCAGGATCATAAGTCCGAATCGTCATCCTCGGGCGATTCCGGACCTTCCGGGGTTGCCATAAAGTGATATCATTTTTCTATCACTTTATGAAAGGGATGTGACATGTCTTCTTCCGAGGCCGTCCCTGTTGGCCACAACGGGGCGCGCGTTCAAATCCACGAACGCAGGGCCGCAGCGGTCAGCGGCGGTTGGGCAATGCTCGTTTTGGCCCTCTGCATTGCGGCCTTCATCTGGCTGGTGATGGGTTCTGCCACCTGGTGGTCTGTGCTGCCTGCGACAGTCTTTGCTGTGGTGGCATCCTCTCTCGTGGTCGTCCAGCCCGGCGAAACCCGGGTCATCCAGTTCTTCGGCCGTTACGTTGGAACCGTGCGCCGCACAGGGATGTCGTGGGTGGTCCCGCTGGCAACCCGGCGAAGCATCAGTGTCCGGGTCCGCAATTTCGAGACGAACCGGCTCAAGGTCAATGACGCCGACGGAAACCCGGTCGAGATCGCGGCAATCGTGGTCTGGCAGGCGGCGGACACCTCCAAAGCGGTCTATGCCGTTGATGACTACCTGAACTTCGTCTCGGTGCAGGCCGAGTCGGCACTTCGCCATACGGCGACAACCCACCCCTACGACAACGCCGACAGCGAAGGGGAGTCCCTGCGTGGTTCCACCGACACGGTCGCGGCGGAACTCGCCAAGGAGGTGACCGAACGTGTGTCGTTGGCTGGTGTGGAAATCGTGGAAGTTCGGATCAGCCACCTGGCTTACGCACCGGAGATTGCGCAGGCAATGCTGCGGCGCCAGCAGGCCAACGCCGTGGTGGCCGCCAGGTCCCGGATTGTGGAAGGCGCCGTCGGAATGGTGGAGATGGCCCTGGCCCAACTGGGCGAGCGGCAAATCGTTGACCTCGACGACGAACGCAAGGCGGCCATGGTCAGCAACCTGATGGTGGTGCTCTGCGGCGACCAGCCCGCTTCCCCGATCGTCAACGCCGGGACGTTGTATTAGCCGTGGCTGGACAGCGAAAACAAGTACTTCTGCGGATCGATCCTGCCATCCATGACGCGATCTCCGGCTGGGCCGCGGACGAACTGCGCAGTGTGAACGCGCAGATCGAGATCCTGCTCAGGGATGCGCTCAGAAGTGCCGGACGGATGCCGGGAACAAGCGGCCCGCTGCCCCAGCGTGGCCGGCCGAAAAACACGTGAAGGCGCTGGGGATGCCGGTTCGGACTTTTGATCCTGATAGGCCAGGATCAAAAGTCCGAACCGGCATCCGGAAGCGATTTGTGGCTATTCGGCGGACGCACGGGCGGCGTCGAGGCGGGCCTTGGCGCCTTCAAGCCATTCCTCGCACTTCTTGGCCAGCGCCTCGCCGCGCTCCCAGAGGGCCAGCGAGTCCTCAAGGCTGGAGCTGCCGGCCTCGAGCTGGTTGACGACGGCGACGAGCTGTTCGCGCGCCTGCTCATAGCTGAGGGTGGCAACGTCTGCATTGGGGTCGGGAGTGTTCATGGGGATTCCTTTACTTGGTCGAGGCGGTGGCGGTGAAGTCGCCGCCGGCCACGCGGATGTTCAGCGGGGTGCCGGACGGTGCCTGCCCGGGCTGGCGAACAATGCTGCGGTCTTCCAGCTGGACCACTGCATAGCCGCGGTCCAGGGTTTTTTGCGGTGAGAGGGCCCGTACCTGTGCGCGCAGGTGCACCAGCTGGTCGGCATGCCTGCCCACCTGGGTGCGAACCGCCGTCAGGGCGCGCCCGCCCAGCCGGACGACATCCTCGTGCCGGGCCGTGAGCATGGACTCGGGGTGGGCCAGCGAGGGCCTGGAGCGCAGCTGGGCCAGGCGGTCGCCCTCCCGTTCCAGCAGTTGGTTGATGCGCCGGTTCAGCTGGAGGCGTGCGGCGTCCACCCGGCGCAGTTCCTCCGCCACATCCGGCACAATCCGCTTGGCCGCATCCGTGGGCGTGGAGGCGCGCAGGTCCGCAACGTCATCCAGCAGGGGGCGGTCGGCCTCGTGTCCGATTGCGCTCACCACAGGGGTGGCGGCGGCGGAGACGGCACGAACCAGGGATTCATGGCTGAACGGGAGCAGGTCTTCCAGCGACCCTCCGCCGCGGGCGATGACAATGACGTCGACGGCGGGATCGGCGTCGAGCTCCTGGAGGGCGCCGATGACGGCGGTGACGGCGTTGACGCCCTGGACAGCCACCTCGCGGACCTCAAATTCGACGGCGGGCCAGCGCAGGGCGGCGTTGCGCAGGACGTCCTTCATGGCGTCGGAATTGCGGCCCGTGATGAGGCCGATGCGGTGGGGGAGCAGCGGCAGCGGCTTCTTGCGGCGGGCGTCAAACAGGCCTTCGGCCGCCAGGGCCTGCCGCAACTGCTCGATCCGGGCCAGGAGGTCGCCCAGCCCCACGGGGCGGATGTCGCGCCCCTGCATGGAGAGCCGGCCGGTTTTCAGCCAGAAGTCGGGCTTGAGCTGGGCCACCACTCGGGCCCCGCGTTCCAGCGGCGTGGCGAGCTGGGCCATGACCGAACCCCAGACCGTGACGCTCAGGGACACCTCGGCATCAATGTCGCGGATGGTCAAGTAACTGACGTTGGCCCGCTTGTTCAGCTCGATGATTTGGCCCTCCACCCAAGCGGGCGGGGCTTTCTCAATGTGCGCCTTGAGTTTTTGGCTTAGCAGGGCCAGCGGCCAGGGGTTCTCCGGTGTGGTCTCTCCCGCCGTCAGGGGGATGACTTTGCGTTCAGGGGTGACATCCTGCATGGGCAGCGCTCTCCGTCCTCATTGGCCTGCATCTCTTGGAACAACTCTAGCTTTCGGCACTGACACGACGGCGCCGTCATCCACAGGGGGCTGCATGGCCTAAAGTTGATTCCTCACACCCACACCAAGGCAAGGATGGTTCCGTGCGCACTTTTGGCTCGGCGTTGATGGTCATTGTGGCGCTTTTGCTGGCGGCCGTGGCCGGGCCCGCGTTGTGGGCGGAACGCAATTTGGCCAGCGAGGACGGCTTTGTTGCCCTCGCGGCACCCCTGGGCTCCGATGCGCAGTTCCAGCAGGGACTCTCCACCCTGGTGGCCTCCCGGGCGGCCGCGAAGGTGAAGCTGCCACCCCAGCTTCAGGCATTGGCCGCCGGTGCCATCTCACAGGCCGCAAAGTCACTCCAGTCCGATCCGGGGTACCCGAAGGCGTGGGAGGAAACGCTGCGGCGCAGCCACGCCCTGGCGTTCGCCGGCACGTCAGGATCGCATGGCACGTCAGGATCGCCCGGCAAGCCGGACGCAGCCACGTCCGCAACACCGGACGGGCCCACGGGACTGACGCTGGACGTGACGCCGCTGGTTGACCTCGTGGCCCACAGGATGGGTGCCACCCTTGGAATCACAGTGCCGGCACCGGCCTCGGTGCTGGTCAACGTGGACCAGCCAGCATTGGCCCGGGCTGTCCCGCTGCTGGCCACGCTGGCCGGAGCGGGCAGCTGGCTGGCGGTCATTGCCGCCGTCGTGCTTGTCCTGGCACTCATTATGGCCCGCAGGCGGGCTGTGGCCTTGATCCTTGCCGGTGCGGGGCTGGGCTGCGTGGCACTGGCCTGGCTGGCCGGGTCGGGCTATCTGGCCGGAAGGTTTGCCGATTTTGGCGGCGGGAGCAACGGCACGGCCAATGCCCTGGTGGGTGATTTTGGGCGGCAGCTGGGTGCCCTGGCCCAGGGCAGCTGGCAGTCGGGGATCACGGCCGGGTTTGTTGCGGCGGCCGTCCTGGCGGCGGCAGGTGTGCTGGGGCTCGTGGTGGGACGCAGGCGCACCACGTAAGATGGTGGGCATGAGTGCCTCCGCCGTTTCCGTCCCCATGCCCGTCGTTCCGCGTCGCCGCAAATCGCCCGAAGAGGTGGCGGCGGCCGCGCCGGTGGTGGGCAAAAAGAGTGTGCTGCTGGCCGCCCCCCGGGGCTATTGCGCAGGCGTCGACCGGGCCGTGATCGCCGTGGAAAAGGCGCTGGAACACTACGGCGCACCCGTCTATGTGCGCAAGCAGATTGTGCACAACGTCCATGTGGTCTCCTCCCTCGAGGCCAAGGGCGCCATTTTTGTCGAGGAAACCGACGAGGTCCCGGAAGGCGCCCTGGTGGTCTTCTCCGCGCACGGGGTGAGCCCCGCCGTGGTGCAGTCCGCCGAGGACAGGCACCTGCGCACCATTGACGCCACCTGCCCGCTCGTCACCAAGGTCCACCGCGAGGCAGTTCGCTTCGCCAAGGCCAAAAACCACATCCTGCTCATCGGCCACAAGGGCCACGAGGAGGTCGAGGGGACCTACGGCGAGGCGCCCGAAAGCACCACCATCGTCAACAACCCGGCGGAGGCGCGCACTGTCCAGGTTGAGGATCCGGACCACCTGATCTGGCTGTCGCAGACCACTTTGTCGGTGGATGAAACCATGGAAATTGTCGAGATCCTGCGCGAGCGCTTCCCGAAACTGCAGAACCCGCCCAGCGACGACATTTGCTACGCCACCACCAACCGCCAGGTGGCCATCAAGAAAATTGCGCCGCAAGCCCAGCTGGTCATCGTGGTGGGCTCGGCCAACTCCTCCAACTCCGTCCGGCTGATGGAGGTTGCCCTGGAATATGGCGCCCTCGCCTCCCACCGCGTGGACTTTGCCAACGAAATAGACGAGTCCTGGTTTGAGGGCGTGGCCACAGTAGGCGTCACCAGCGGCGCTTCCGTGCCGGAAATCCTGGTGCAGGACGTGCTGGCGCTCCTGGCTGAATACGGCTACGGCGAGGTGGAGGAAGTGGTCACGGCCCAGGAAGACATCCTCTTTTCCCTCCCTAAGGAGCTGCGTGCCACGCTCAAAGAAGCCGGCGACACCTCCCGCGGCCTGGGCGGGCACGGCCAGCGCCCCGTCGGCTAGCGGCTGCCGTGGCCTATGAGGCCTTGTCGCCAAACTCCGGTGCGGTCAGGGACCGCGGTGAAAGCTCGACGGCGGCGGGCGCGGCAATGGTGCCCGCGTCGAGGGCATTGAGCTTGCGTGCCGTGGGCAACACCCTGGCTTCAAGTGTGCCGACCAGCTTGTTGTAGCGGTCCACGGACGTTTTCAGCGAAGCGCCCACGCCGGAAACGGCCTCGCCCATCGCACCCAAGCGGGTATACAGCTGGGCCGAGAGGTCAAAGAGCTCCTTGGCGTTTTCGGTCAGCACGTCCTGGCGCCAGCTGAAAGCAACCGCCTTCAGTATGGCCAGCAGCGACATGGGGGAGGCCAGCACCACGTTGCGCGCCATGGCGTAGTCCAGCAGTCCGGGGTCCGCCATGAGGGCGGCGGACAGGATTGACTCGACGGGGACAAAGCAAATCACCAGCTCCGGCGAATTCTGGGCGCTTTCCCAGTACTTCTTGCCGGCCAGGGCGTCAACGTGGGCCTTCACCGCCTTCGCGTGGCGGGACAAGTGTTCGCTAGCCGTGGCACCTGCCGGGGTGCCGGCGTCGTGCGCCTGAAGGTAGGAGGACAGCGGCACCTTGGCATCAAGGACCAGCTCCTTGCCGCCCGGCAGGCGCACCACCATGTCGGGGCGGTGGGCGCCGTCGCCGGTGACCAGGTGTACCTGCTCGTTAAAGTCAACGTGGGCCAGCATGCCGGCCGCCTCCACCACCCGGCGCAGCTGGACCTCGCCCCACTTGCCCCGAGCGCTGTTGGAACGCAGCGCGGACTCGAGTGAACGGGTGGTGGCCAGCAGGCGCGCGTCGGCGTCCTTGGCGTCCCGCAACTGCTCGGCGAGCTGGCCGTACTGCTCCACGCGGTCTCGCTCCAGGAGGGCAACCTGGCGCTGGACGGCGTTGAGCTTTTCGGACACGGGGCCCAGGGCCTGCAGCACCGAGGCGTCCGAGCCCTGCCGCTGGGACAAGGCCTGGTTCTGGTTGAAAAGGAGCCGGCGTTCGGCGTCGGCGGCTGCGAAGTCCGCTGCGAGGGCTCCGGCCCGCTCCAGGGCGGCATTTTCCTGTTCCTCCGAGGCGAGCAGGCGGCCGCGCAGCAGCCACCCCACCGCGGCAGCCCCACCCAGCAGCCCCACCACCAGCATCAAAAACGCAACAAGCCATCCAATTCCAGTCATGGCACCACCTTCCCATGGGGCTCTGACATTTTTGCTTTAGCCCGAACCCGGGGCAGCCGGTACGATTGACGGGTGGCTCTAACTATTGGCATCGTCGGACTGCCCAACGTCGGCAAATCAACCCTTTTCAACGCACTGACGCGCAACAACGTGCTCGCGGCGAACTACCCGTTCGCCACCATTGAGCCCAACGTTGGCATGGTCAGCCTGCCCGACCCCCGCCTGGCCAAGCTGGCCGAGGTGTTCGGCTCCCAGCGCCTGCTGCCGGCCACCGTGTCCTTCGTGGATATTGCCGGCATCGTCAAGGGCGCCTCGGAGGGTGAAGGGCTGGGCAACAAGTTCCTGGCGAACATCCGCGAGGCCGAGGCCATTGCCCAGGTGATCCGCGTCTTTGACGATCCCGACGTGGTCCACGTGGACGGCAAGGTTGATCCGGGCTCCGACATGGAAACCATCAACACCGAGCTGATCCTGGCCGACCTGCAGACCATTGAGAAGGCCGTTCCGCGCCTTGAAAAGGCAGTAAAGCTCAAGCAGCGCGAGGCCGCCGAGCTCAACGCCGTCCTGGCCGCACAGAAGGTGCTGGAGCGCGGGGACACCATTTTTGCCTCCATCAAGAGCGACAAGCTGGAGATGGAGCACCTGAAGGAACTGGGCCTGCTCACGGCCAAGCCCTTCATTTACGTCTTCAATGTTGACGACGCAGTGCTGGGCAACCCGGAGCGCCAGGCTGAGTTGCGCGCGCTGGTGGAGCCTGCTGACGCCATCTTCCTGGACGCCAAGCTGGAATCGGACCTCGTTGAGCTGGACGAGGACGAGGCCCGCGAAATGCTGGAGATGAGCGGCCAGGAGGAGTCCGGCCTGGATCAGCTGGCACGCGTCGGCTTCCACACCCTGGGACTGCAGACGTACCTGACGGCCGGTCCCAAGGAAACCCGGGCCTGGACCATCCACCAGGGCGACACCGCCCCGATGGCTGCCGGGGTGATCCACTCCGACTTCCAGCGTGGCTTCATCAAGGCAGAGGTGGTCCACTTCGAGGACCTGATCGAGGCCGGCTCCATGCACGAGGCCAAGGCCAAGGGCAAGGTCCGCATCGAAGGCAAGGACTATGTCATGCACGACGGCGACGTGGTGGAGTTCCGCTTCAACGTTTAGTGCCGCTGGACTGCTTTTAGTGACGCCCGGGATGCTTCAAGCATTCCGGGCGTTTCTGTGTCCGGCGGCAAGGAGGTGTGCGGGACCTGCTGGCTCTAGGTGGCCGGGTGGTTAGAACAAGGCCAAACTGTCCAGTGATAAGCAGGGACTGTCAACGGGATTCGTCGTCGCCAACTGCTTCTCCGTGAAATAGCGTGATTGAATTCCGCTTCGGTGTCCGAAGCTGGATACTGGAATTTTGTCACAACACTACCGTTTTCGGTATGGTTGTGACATGGTTGCAAGCGCGAAGTACCGGGACATTGTGCGAGAGATAGCGCTCGATCACTACGGGTACGTCACCACAAGAGAAGCCGTCGAGGCAGGCGTTCCCGCCGTTGAGCTCCCAAAGCTGGCCGCCCGGGGCGGTCTGGAGAATGTCGCTTACGGACTGTATCGGGTGCCGTACATTCCTCTTACCCGGTATGACCAATTTGCCGAAGCTCTCTTGCGCGCCGGTGAGGGCGCATTCCTCCACGGTGAGTCGGTGCTGGCCCTCTTCGGGCTCGCCGATGTTAACCCCCGCCGGATCAAGGTGGCCGTTCCTCGGCGCGCGCGCCCGAAGCTGCCAGCGTTCGTTGAACTGACACAGGTAAGAGATGGCGTGCGTACGACCATCTACGAGGGACTCGTTGCACAACCCGTTGCCGATGCTCTCCTTGAGTGTCGGGGGCGCATCGAGAACGAGCGGCTGCTGGCCGCAGCAAAACAGGCCCGGTCGGAAGGACTGTTGACCGCCGCTGAGTTGCAGCGAGTGAGAAAAGGATTCCGGACATGACGTACTCGGACGCACCGACCAATGTGCGCTCCTTGGAGCAGCGCATCCGCAACCTTGAAGGTGACGACGGGTTGGCCCAACGGCGCAGCGTCAGCATGGCCTTGGTCGTCGTTGGCCAACTGCTCCCCGGAGGAGCAATCAAGGGTGGCAGCGCCATGGCGCTGCGCTACGGGCGAGGGACGCGGTTCACCCAGGACCTCGACGCCGCACGGAACCCGACACTGGCCCGATTCCGCAGCGACTTCGAGACGGCTCTGGCAAAAGGTTGGGCTGGGTTCTCCGGGCGCTTGGTGGAGAAAGACGCACCCCGGCCGCCAGCCGTTCCGAGGGCCTACGTCATGCAACCCTTCGATGTGAAGCTCGACTATCGAGGCAGCCGCGACATGCGTCCGACTCTTCGATTAGCGGCGGCAACAGGCCTGGCCGCCATCTATCATCGTGGGCGGGCATTGAGACACGTTGTATGCGGAAGCACTAGAAGGCCGCGATCTCTTGCCTACCGTCGACGAGGCGCTCGCCTGGACCAACGACTTCGTGCGACGCATCGCAGCAGCCGACTGATCGGTTGCCGATGGTTGGAGGAGTATGAGGTCGGCCTGGCAGCTGAGTCCGTTTCGAGCGCCCGGTGCCGTGTTGGCCAGCACCTAGCCGATGGGGAACGCCCTCAGCCGCGGCGGCGTCTGGCCCGTGCACCGAAAGCATCGAGCGCAGCGAGAATCTCCGGCGCCTGCCAGATGCGGTTCCTTCGGCCGGTGCTGCTTTGCGTGAGGACCTCGGCGTCGACCAGCCGGTCAATTGCCTTCTGCGCGGCAACGTCGCTGATGCTCAGCTCACTGGCGATGGTCCTGGCGTTCACAACCGGCTGTCCGAGTAGGTAGCTCTTGACCCGGTGCACGGAGGAGTCGCTTCGTCCGATCACCCGGCTGTCCCAGCGCGCAGCCGCAGCCTGGATGTCGTCGACCAGCCGGCGCCCGTTCCGGATCGCAGCGAAGGAAGCTTCAGCAACGGCAGTGACTATGGCTTCGGCCCTGCCCGCTCGATAATCAGTCAGCGCGCGAAAGTAAGCATCGGTGTCGTGCAAGAGTCCAGCTGACACGGGAACAGTGACGTTGCGTGTTAAGCCGCCGTGGCGAAGCATGCCTTGGAGGAGTGCCCGCCCTGTCCGGCCGTTGCCGTCAGGGAAGGGGTGGATGGTCTCAAACTGCGCGTGTGCGATCGCTGCCTGAATTAGCACAGGGACGTCCGTGCGCTCGGCGAATGCTACAACGTCAGCCATGAGGCTGGGAACGCGTGAGTGGTGCGGTGGTACGAACGACGCGGCGTGTGGCGAGATGCTGTCGCCGCCGATCCATACTTGTTCGTTGCGCCACTGGCCGGCGTATTCCGGTGCAGTGTCCCGCAGCAATGCGTCGTTCATCGCGATGATCGAGTTCTCGTCCAGTTGGTCTGACAGTGCGATGGCCGCGGTCATGGCGCGCACGTTTGCGACCACCAGGCGCGCGTTCCCGGACTTCGACTCGCCTATCTCCGCCAGAGCCACCTGTTTGGCGCTGGAGGTCAGGTTCTCCACCTCCGAGCTGGAGGCAGACTCGCTGCGCAACAGGATCGACGCGAACGGGGCAGCGATCATTCCAGCCTCGGCGTCGAATCGGGCGAGCTCCTGGCTGGCATCATCGGCCAAGGCAATCGTCTCTGCGGGCAGTACAAGTTGTGCAGCGGCGATGAACGGCGGGACGGCGGCTTGGTAGTCGCCGCGGGCTTGGAGTAAAGCTCGCCGGGACCCGACTTCGTCGCCGACGCGCACCCAGGGGTGCGCTTCGTAACCGGTCGCTGGCCAGGCTTCGGGCTGTCGTCTATCCGACATCATCCACCAAGTGTACCAAAGGCTACTCACTTAGCCTTTGGTATGGCGACATTGCCGCCGGTCTTCTATCTCCAGCTCAGGACTGGTTTCTGGCTCGGGACGTGTCAGCCGATGTTGGCGAATACCTTTGCCTCGGCGATCACGTCCCGGACGCCTTTCATCGGATCTACCTCGTGCAGAATGTGTGCCGGCGCGTCGGGGACCGCAATCGGCCGGGCCTTCCGGGAGAAGTCATAGCCTATGAGGCCGGATTGATGGTGGTGGGTGAACACCGGCCGCAGTACAGCTTCACATGGGTTGCGGCAATCGCGTTCCAGGTGATGCCAAACGGCGTGTGGCGACTGCATGCGTGCATTACGACCAAGGAGTGGAGAAACGGAGGGAACAGCCGGCAGGAGCTCTACCGAGACCGACGCGACACGAATCTGGATGTGGTCCTGGAATCCTCGACTCAAGTATTGGCAAGACTCATTGAAGCGATACCAGATGCAAGGTCTAAGTTCGACGAACTCTGTGGGGAGCGAAAAGGAAGTTAGCCACTTTTGAGCCGTGACGTCCGCCGCACGTCCAGAGGCTACTTTGTGGCGACGTGGTGGCGTTCCGTTTGGCGTGGAGAAGTGCTGGACTGCTAGACGCACGAGTGGCGGCAGCCAGCAGCATTCCCGTCAGAACAGCGGCCAGGGCACCGCTGGCATGTCACCGCTCGGAGATGGAAACTGTCCTGCCCGGCGCAACCGGGCGCAGCGCGCGGCGAGCGAGGCAATTTCTTCGGCGCTGAGCAGCTCCGCCAGGTCCAGGCCCAGCCCACCGCGCAGTCCTGCGCTGATACGGTCCAGGCCGTCTTCTTCCTCGGCGGACAGCGCCTCTCCCTGCCATCCCCACAGCACTGTGCGCAGTTTGTGGTCACGGTGAAAGGTGAGGCCGTGGTCCACGCCGTGCCTTTGTCCGTCAGGCATGGCAAGGATGTGGTCGCCTTTGCGGTCGGCGTTATTGACGACGACGTCGAACACTGCCATGCGTCTGAGCGCCGGCGAGTCTTCGTGAATGAGGGCGACGCTCCGTCCGTTTTGATCCTGCCCCGTCAGAATCTGTTTCCAACCCGTCTCCGGCACATGGTCCGCGGCGACCAAGTCCACGGCATCTTGGGAGGGATCCTGCTCCTGCCAGAGCTGCACCATTCCTTCACCCAGCGGGCCATCGCGCAGCCAGGTGTGCGGCACCACGTCCCAGCCAATGGCCTGCGAGACCAGGTAGGCGGCCACCTCCCGGTGGGCCAGCGTTCCCTGGGGAAAATCCCACAGCGGACTTTCGCCGGCAATCGGCTTGTAGACAACGGTCGCGTCACCGATGCTGCCCAGAAATGTGGCGTTTGAAGCCGTCGTGATGCGGCCGGTGAGAGTCAGCTCGGCGGTCACGAGGTCACGTGTTGCCATCAGACCTCGGGAATGGTGCAGATGTGTCCGTCAGCGTCCATGGGATAACCGCAGAGCGGGCAAATTGGGCGCCCTGCACCCACGATCTCGCGGGTGCGCTTGGTGAATGCTCGGGCGGTGCCGACCGGCATTCTTACGCGCAGCATTTCGGGCTCGTCAGCCGCTTCCTCATGAAGCGATTCGCCGTCGTCATCAGCGTCGCCCTCGGTGAGGGGGTGGGCCTCTATGACGATCTGGGCAGTGGTTGGGTCCCACCCCAAGCTCATGGCCCCAGTGCGAAACTGCTCCTGGACGGCTTCGAGCGGGTCATTGTCGACAAGCTCTATGGGAGTACCCGTGGGAACGCTGAAGGGGTTGCCCTTGACCGTGATCAGCTCATCGAGAATTTCATCGATGCTCTCTGCGAGCAGCGCCGACTGCTGCTTCTCCATGGAAATACTCACAACTTGTTTCCCGGCGCGCACCTGCAGGTAAAAGGTGCGCGCTCCCGGAACGCCGATGGTGCCAACCACGACTCGATCAGGCCAGGCAAACTCGTGAACACGTGTAGGCATGTCAGTATTCTAGGCCAATGAGGTTCATGGCACCTTTTGCCCCGCACCGCCGCCCACCGACGCATCGCCCGAGTTGATGCCGTTCGCCAGCCACGACAGATCGCCCCCATCCGTGTTGCTCGCATAGACGGTCGGCCGGCTGGCGCCGTAGTGCACGATCGATATGGAGGCGGGGCCCACGTTAATGCGTTGGAACAGGTCAAGGTGCATGCCGAGTGCGTCGGCGAGAATGGACTTGATGATGTCGCCGTGGCTCACTGCCGCCCATACAGCCCCTGGCCCGAACTCGGCTTCGAAGGCCGCATCGTGGCGCCGGATCGCGGCCACTGACCGAGCCTGCATCGCTGCCATGGACTCGCCGCCCGGAAAAACGACGGCGGACGGTTGCGACTGGACAACCCGCCACAAATCCTCGGTTGCGAGATCAATGAGTGTGCGGCCCTGCCACTGGCCGTAATCGCACTCGGTGAGATCTGGATCGACGGGCGCGTACGGCGCTCCAGCCTGGCGATCAAGGATGAGCCGGGCAGTTTGCCGGCAACGCTCAAGAGGGCTGGACACCACCCCGGCCAAAGGCACGGGCGCCAGCCGGTCTCCGGCAATGGCTGCCTGGTCCCGCCCGATTTGGTCCAGGACGACGCCGCCAGCCCGGCCGGCCAGCAGCCCTGTGGCATTGGCTGTGGAGCGGCCGTGCCGCACGAGGATTACTGTCGCCATCCACCCAGCCTAACCACCCGCCGCGGACGAACCCAGCACGGCGGGCCCATGGATGGAACGACGTCCATTGATGAGGGCGTAGGACGCGACATCCCGGGCGCCCCGTCAGAGGGACACCCGGGATGGTCAAACGGCTGTCGTCAGGACTCCGGCTTCCCGATCCGCACCCGCCATACGGTGGGGCCTTCCTCAAGGTAGTCCCACGTGAACTGGTTCTTGAACTCGGCGTCGAACTGGTACCAGAGCGGTTTCGGGTCGTGGTCGTTGACCAGTTCGAATCCCTTGCCTGACCCCAGGTCGTGGTAGTTCTGCAGAATCAACTCGTGGCGCCGCTGTGGCGGGTCATTGCGTACGTCGAGCTTTGGATCGTTGCTCATCTTTCCTCCTGTTTGGTGGGTGGACTGGTGGAGTCTGTGCCGGGTCCCTGGGGCAGGCGGACCAAATAGTGCATCGCGCCGTTGAGCCGCTCAGCCTGCCGGGGCTGCCCGTCACGAAGGGCGAGCCATGCCCTTGCGGCGATTCGATTGGCAGCGTCCGGGTCGCCTGAGAGTCCCAACGCGCGCAAGGCCTTGATGAGGTGGCCGACCGTCGCAACGAGTGCATCGTCGCCGGGACTTTCGGTTGCCATCTATGACACGCTCCTGTAATTACTACGGCATTTTCCGTGGTAATTGTCATCCTACTCCCTTGCTACCATCGCTGAATGGCATCACGAACGGAACCACCAATGAACTGTAAAGAAGCGGCTTGTCGAAATCCGTTGGTCCCTGTTGCCTACGTCATCTTCCGGCGAGACGACTCCGTCCTGCTGCAACTGCGCCAGGGCACCGGGTACATGGACGGCCATTGGGCCACGGCAGCGGCGGGCCATGTTGAGCCCCGGGAGTCCGCAATTGAGGCTGCTGTCCGCGAGGCCCATGAGGAACTCGGTGTGGTAATTGACCCCAAGGAGCTGGTTCCGCTCACCACGATGCATCGCGGCCAACCGACGGACCCGGACAAGGCTGGCCGCGTGGATTTCTTCTTCATCTGCGAATCCTGGGCTGGCAACCCGCACATCATGGAAGCCAGCAAGGCGGCCGGATTGCAGTGGTACAGCCTCAACGGTCTTCCCAAGACAGTGGTTCCCCACGAACGGTACGTCTTGGATCGGCTCACAGCCGGACTGCCGCCCATGGTCAGTTTTGGCTTTTCCAATCCCTAAAAGAGGATTCCCGGATACGGGTCCGTGCCTTCCGGCCAGCCAAGGTCCTACTCTTGGAGGAGGGGGCGGACACACCAACGTGGAGGAGCACCATGAAGAAGCATGAAGGCATACCCGTTCCACCGGTGGCCATGGCCGTGGCAGCACTGACGCAACGGTTTACGCCGCGGGGACGCAAGGTGCGGAAGCTCCGCCGCGTGGCCGCAGTGGTCCTGGCGGCAGCTTCCGGAACGCTGGTTCTTGCCACCCTCGCCGACTTCGCCAGGCGCGGCACCACTCTCAACCCGAACGCCCCGGGGACCGCCTCGGTGCTGGTGACGGGCGGCAGCAACAGCATCTCGCGCAACCCCATGTATGTGGGCCTGGCGGGCCTGCTGCTTTCCCTTGCCGTGAAAAGGGGCTCCTGGCAGGCACTGCTGCCCGTGGCCGGGTTTGTGGTGGCTCTCGACCGGCTCCAGGTGGTCCGCGAGGAGGAAGCGCTGCGCGGCCGGTTCGCAGAGGCGTACCTCGAGTACTGCGCGCGGACTCCGCGATGGCTGGACAGGCGTTCCCTCGACGCAGTGCGGGACATCTGGACCACGGCGGCCCGCCGCGGGTCAGCGGAATAAGCAGCGCTTAGCGGAATGAGTAGCGCTCAGCTGAGTCTGCAGCACTCAGCCGATTGAATACACCAGGCCCAGGCCCTGGCCTGCCAGTTCGGTGGTAAATCGCCTGGCGTCCTTGAGGTAGGACTCCACCATGTCCCGGCGTCCGTTCACAATGGCGGCCCAGTCAGGTGAAACGTGGGCGCTCCAGCGCTGGTAGAGCGGCGGCAGGTCCACCCGCTCCAGGTCCTCCGCGACGGCGGCAACTTCGTCTGTGCCGAGCACCCGGCAGTATGGAATCCAGCCGTACCCATACGGTTTCACCTCACCCCTGAGCAATTCATAGGCAGGCCTGGCCGGTTCGGCCCCCGGCTGGCCCAGCAGGTCCCTCAGATCCCTCCACGGCTTGTCCAGGTAAAGGCATTCGGGCCGGTCAGGGGGATCGGACCAGGATTCCCAAAAGTGCGGGTCGGAAAGGAACGCACGCGGATTGATGCGCGCGATATTGACCAATGGAGCTGGCACCGGAAGTGCAAAGTATTTGATTCCCATGGAGCAATTTTTCCAGCGAACCGGAATTCCTGCTTGAAGTTATCCACAGGCCCAAAGGCCCTACGGCGCCGCAGGCACCGCCCGCAGCACGCAAAACTCGTTGCCCTCCGGATCGGCCATGACCACCCACGTCACGTCCCCGCCCTGCCCAATGTCAACCCGGGTGGCGCCCAAGGCTTCCAGGCGGGCCACCTCCGCGGCCTGGTTGTCGGGGCGCAGGTCCAGGTGCAGCCGGTTCTTGGCAGCCTTGTCCTCAGGAACCCTCAGGAACAAGATGTCCGGCACCACCCCGGCTTCCGGGCTCCCCGCGGGCGGCTGCAGGGCGATTTCGTCGTCGTCGTCCTCAACAATCACCCAGCCCAGCACCTCTGCCCAAAATTGGGCGGTTTCAGCCGGCGAGGTGGAGTCAATGGAAATGTTTTCGATGCGGAATCCCATGCCGACATTCTGCCGTGCCCGCCGGCGCTTGGCCAGCACCGGAGCCGTGCAATGGCCACAGCAATTGCACAGGAACGTCCAAGACGGACACCACCAGCTTGTGGAACAGTGGTCCCATGGACACCCCCGAGGAACGCACGCCGGACATCCCCGACACCCGCACCATGCCCGTGATTGCGGCAGGGGAACGGGAATCGCTGGAGGCGTGGCTGGAGTTTTACCGCCAAACGCTGCCCTGGAAGGTTGGCGGGCTCACCGCGGAACAGTTGTGCCGCGCCGCCATTCCGCCGTCCGCCCTGACCATCGCGGGGATCGTCCGGCACCTGACCGACGTCGAACGCTTTTGGTTTTCCAACGTGGCGGCCGGGACGGGGGAAAAAGCCCTTTACCGTGAGGCTGACCGCAGCGCCGACTTCAACGGCTACGGCGAGGAGGCGGCCCTGGCGGACGTGGCCGCCTACTCGGCGGAACTCGAACGCGTCCGCGCGCATGCAGCGTCGGTTGCCGACCTCAGCGCACCCCTGCCCGGGCTTTGGCGCGGCCGTGAGATGAACCTGCGCTGGGTGTACACGCACATGATCGAGGAATACGCGCGGCACCTGGGACACGTGGACCTGCTGCGCGAATGCCTCGACGGCAGCACCGGTTACTGACGCTCGACGCCGGCCCCCGCCTGCCGACGCCGGTCCCCGCCTGCCGACGCCGGTCCCCGCCTGCCGCCGTCGGCCGCGGGCTGGCGCGCTGCGGTAGTCTTTCAGACAGGCTGAACCCCGCTGCGGCAGTGCCGCCGCGATCCATGGGAAACCCCCCAACACCCAAAGAGACAATGGAGGTGGAATGCGCGCCGGTCGCATTTCCAAGGCACTAACGGTGGCCGTGGCCACAGTGCTGGCACTGGGTGCCTGCACGGGCACGCCGCCCGCCCCCAACAACCCCACCTCCACGGCCACCGCCGTGGCAGGTGGCAACGTCACGGTGCTCGAGTCCACTCCCTTCACCTCCTTTAACGCAGGAAGCGTCACCGGATCATCGGCCACGAACGCCAGGGTTGACTATGCCACCCACACCGGGTTCAACTACGTGGATCCCGGGCTGAAGATTGTCAAGAATGACAAGTTCGGCAAATACGAAAAAATCTCGGACAACCCGCTGGTGGTCAAGTACACCATCAACAACGGCGTCCAGTGGTCCGACGGCGCGCCCGTCACGGCGGCGGATCTGTTGCTGCAGTGGGCAGCGGATTCCGGCTACTACAACGACGCCACGCTGGATGCAACGTTCAAGGTGGTCAAGGGGACCTCATACTTCCATGCCACGGGGGACACCACGGGCCTTTCCCGCACGGCACTGCCCGTCATCGGCGACAACGGCATGTCCCTGACCCTTAGCTACACCAAGCCCTTCTCCGACTGGGAAACCGCGCTGGGTTCAACCGTGAGCATCCCGGCACACATTGTGGCAGTCCGCGCCGGCCTGAAGGACGCCGACGCACTCACGGCCCTCCTGCAAACCGTCCCCAAGGGCGACGCCGCCGTGCCGGTGCGGCCCAACGCGGAACTCAAAAAGGTGGCCGACTTTTGGAACACGGGCTTTGACACCAAGTCCATGCCGGATCCCTCACTGGCGCTGTCCAATGGCCCCTACCTGGTCAAGAGCGTCACGGCAGGCCACGAGCTGGTGCTGACCCGCAACGTTGACTACACGTGGGGTCCCACCCCGAAGCTGGACACGCTGACGGTGCACTACGCAGCTGATTCCCAGGCGCAGGTTGCGGCCCTCACCGACAAGACTGCGGATGTGATCTCGCCTCCCGACACCGCGGACGTCCATGCCCAACTGGAAGCGATGAAGACGGCGAAGATCGCGATCCTGCAGGGCCAGGGCCTCGGATTTGACCAAGCTGTGTTGAATTTCAAAGGCGTCTTTGCCAAAGCGGACCTTCGCACGGCCTTCCTCAAAACGGTGCCCCGCCAGGACATCGTCGACCAGCTGGCCCAGCCGCTGGAAAGCAACGCCGGCACGCTGGACTCCTTTGTGTTCCGCCCTGCGCAAACCCCCTACAAGGAGTCCGCGCGCAGCAACGGCACTTCCGGCTATGCGAAGGCGGACATCGACGCGGCCAAGACCCTGCTGGCGGGGGCCAAGCCCACCATCCGGATCCTCTACAACAAGGACGATCCTGTCCGCGCGGAGGAATATTCCCTGATTTCGGCCTCGGCCCAGCTGGCCGGGTTCACGGTCACGGATGCCGGCAAGCCCGCCGGCCAGTGGCAGCAGGCACTCAAGGAAGGCGCCTTTGACGTGGCGCTTTACGGTTGGACCAGCAACGCCACGGGATCCGTGCAGGTCCCGCAGATTTTCAAGACCGGCGCCGAATCAAACCTCAACAACTTCTCCAACACCGTGGTGGACCAGCTGGCCGGGCAGCTGGCCGGCGAACCCGACGACGCCAAGCAAAATGCCCTCAAGATGCAGATTGACAAGCTCGTTGTCGACGCCGGGTACGGGCTTCCCCTGTTTCAGCGCCTGGGGCTGGCCGCCACCGGCCCGCACGTGGCCGGCGTCGCCTACTCGCCCGTGCCGGTTGGTGTGTGGTGGAACGTCTGGGACTGGAGCTACGTCAAGTAGCGCCGGCAGCGGCCCTGAAGCACGACGGCGGCGGGTGAGCTTGGTCACGCAAGCCGCCTGCCGCCGTCGTACTTTGGGCGGAAAAACCCGCCCCAAGCGGTGAATTCAGCGCCAGCGTGGCGCAAAACATGGCCGTCATGCGATAAAGTGACTAGGCCGTATTTGGCACTACGTCTAGAATGGTGTTATCTGCCGATAATCGCGGCCAAACATAAATGTGACTTTCTGCCGTCGCCCCTTAGGGCCTGCAGCCGGGCCCAACTGAAACGAGTCTTCACGCATGAGCGATACTTCCCTCAACACTGCCTCGCGCAATGACCTGCGCAACGTCGCCATTGTGGCGCACGTTGACCATGGCAAGACCACCCTGGTGGACGCCATGCTCAAGCAGACGCACTCATTTGCCGAGCACGGCAATGTTGCTGAGCGCGTCATGGACTCCGGTGACCTGGAGCGTGAAAAGGGCATCACCATTTTGGCCAAGAACACCACCGTGGCCTACAACGGTCCGTCAGCTGACGGCACCGTCATGACCATCAACGTCATTGACACCCCGGGCCACGCCGACTTCGGCGGCGAGGTGGAGCGCGGCCTGTCCATGGTGGACGGCGTGGTGCTCCTCGTTGACGCTTCCGAAGGCCCGCTGCCGCAGACCCGCTTTGTGCTGCGCAAGGCCCTGGCCGCCAAGCTGCCCGTGATCCTGCTGGTCAACAAGACCGACCGCCCCGATGCCCGCATCGACGAAGTTGTCGCCGAATCCATGGACCTGCTCCTGGGCCTGGCCTCCGACATGTCCGACGAAGTTCCCGACCTGGACCTCGACGCCGTTTTGAACGTGCCCGTCGTGTACGCCTCCGGCAAGTTGGGCCGCGCCTCGCTGACCCAGCCTGCCAATGGTGAAGCCCCGGACAACGAGGACCTTGAGCCGCTTTTCAAGACGATCCTCGAGCACATCCCGGCCCCCCGCTACAACCCGGAGGGTGTCCTGCAGGCGCACGTCACCAACCTGGATGCCTCACCGTTCCTGGGCCGCCTTGCCCTGCTGCGCATCTTCAACGGCACCCTGCGCAAGGGCCAGACTGTTGCCTGGTACCGCCACGACGGCACCATCAAGCCGGTGAAGATCACCGAACTGCTGGCCACCCAGGCCCTGACCCGTGTTCCCGCCGAATCCGCCGGCCCCGGTGAGATTGTGGCTGTTGCGGGCATTGAGGACATCACCATTGGTGAAACCCTCACCGACCTTGAGGACCCGCAGCCGCTTCCGCTGATCACCGTTGACCCGCCGGCCATCTCCATGACCATCGGTATCAACACCTCCCCGATCGCCGGCCGCGTCAAGGGCCACAAGGTCACCGCACGCCAGGTCAAGGACCGCCTTGACAAGGAACTGGTGGGCAATGTGTCCCTCAGGGTCCTTCCCACGGAGCGTCCCGACGCCTGGGAAGTCCAGGGCCGTGGCGAGCTGGCCCTGTCCATCCTGGTGGAGCAGATGCGCCGTGAAGGCTTCGAGCTGACAGTGGGCAAGCCCCAGGTTGTGACCAAGCAGGTCGACGGCAAGACGCACGAGCCGATGGACCACATGACCATCGACGTACCCGAGGAATACTTGGGCGGCGTCACCCAGCTGATGGCGGCCCGCAAGGGACGCATGATCAACATGGCCAACCACGGCACCGGCTGGTGCCGCATGGAATTCATCGTTCCGGCCCGTGGCCTGATCGGTTTCCGCACGCGCTTCCTGACCGACACCCGCGGCGCCGGCATTGCTTCGTCCATCGCTGAGGGTTACGAGCCGTGGGCCGGCCCCATCGAGTACCGCACCAACGGTTCCATCGTGGCTGACCGCTCCGGCGTGGTCACCCCGTTCGCGATGATCAAGCTCCAGGAACGCATGAACTTCTTCGTGCAGCCCACCTCCGAGGTCTACGAGGGCATGATCGTTGGCGAGAATTCACGCTCCGATGACATGGATGTCAACATCACCAGGGAAAAGCAGCTCACCAACATGCGTGCAGCTTCTTCCGACACCTTCGAGAACATGACCCCGCCGCGCAACCTGACCCTGGAAGAGTCCCTGGAATTCGCCCGCGAGGACGAGTGCGTTGAGGTCACCCCGGAGTCCATCCGCATCCGCAAGGTCATCCTGAACGCCGGCGACCGCGCCAAGGCGTTCCGCAGCCGCGCCAAGGCCTGATCCCCAGCGCCCCAGGCGGCTTCCACGCCTTGAATCCAGCCCGTCCCCGGCCAAAACCGGGGGCGGGCTGCTTCGTTTAAGGTTTCATCTCGATAAAGATATGTTCGAACTGTGCGCTGGATTACTCACAAGTAGGTGTTTGTCTGTAGCCTTGACGGGTATGAGCTGAAACACATCAAGATTCAACGGTGAATCTGCACTTGAGTGCTTCTACTCGAATCCATTAATTAGTCAAGGAGGCGGAATGCGTTACTCGCGCACTTCCAAAGCACTGGGCCTGGCGGCAGTTCTCGCCATGTCCATCACCGCATGTGGCGGCACTTCGGGTGGGAACAACACCAGCGCAGCTGCCAACACCAGCAAGGCAATTACGGCCAACGGCACCGAACCCCAAAACCCGCTGCTGCCGGCAAACACCAACGAAGTTGGTGGCGGCCGTGTCATGGACCTCATCTTCTCCGGCCTTGTCAGCTACGACGTCCACGGCAAAACCGTCAACGAACTGGCGCAGTCCATCACGACCACGGATTCCCAGCACTACACCATCAAGATCAAGTCCGGCCAGACGTTCAGTGACGGCACCCCCATCACGGCAAAGAACTTCGTGGATGCCTGGAACTACGGTGCGGCAGCCAAGAACGCCCAGCTGAACAGCTACTTCTTCGCACCCATCAAGGGCTACGACAAGGTAAGCGCCGACAAGTCCACCCTGGACACCATGGAAGGCCTGAAGGTTGTCGACGACACCACCTTCACGGTTGACCTGACCGCTCCGGAATCCGACTTCCCGCTGGCACTGGGCTACACGGCGTTCTACCCGATGCCCGAGTCCGCCTACAAGGACATCAAGGCATACGGCCAGAACCCGGTCGGCGACGGCCCGTACAAGCTGGCACCCGGTGGCTGGAAGCACGACACCTCCATCACGCTCATTCCGAACGACAAGTACCAGGGTCCGAACAAGCCGAAGAACGGCGGCGTGACCTTCACGCTGTACTCCAGCCCGGACGCCGCCTACACGGATGTGCAGTCTGACAACCTTGACGTCCTGGACCAGGTTCCCCCGAGCGGCCTGCAGAACTACAAGACGGACTTCAAGGGACGTTTCGTCAACCAGGCCTACGCGGGCAACGCCACCATGACGATCCCCAGCTACCTGCCCGAATTCAAGGGCGAGGCCGGCCAGATGCGCCGCCAGGCGATCTCCATGTCGATCGACCGCCAGCAGATCATTGACAAGATCTTCTACGGCAACAAGAAGGTCGCCACCGACTTCACCTCGCCCGTGCTGGACGGCTACGACGCCAACCTGCCCGGCAGCGACGTGCTGAAGTACAACCCCACCAAGGCCAAGGAACTCTGGGCGGCTGCTGACAAGATCAGCCCGTGGCCCGCAGGCAAGGTCTTCACCATCACGTCCAACATCGATGGTGCCGGCAACAAGGAATACATCACGGCCATGGCCAACCAGATCGCCACCACCCTGGGGATCAAGGCTCAGCTGAACCCGATTGCCACCTTCAAGGAATCCCGCAACCTGATCAATTCCAAGAAGCTCACCGGTGCCTCGCGTGCCGGCTGGCAGGCGGACTACCCGTCGCTGCAGGACTTCCTCGGCCCGCTGTATGGCACCGGGGCAGGTTCCAATGACGGTGACTACTCCAGCCCGGCGTTTGACGCCAAGCTGAAGGAAGGCCTGGCCGCCAAGAGCGTTGACGAAGGCAACAAGCTCTTCAACCAGGCCCAGGAAATCCTGCTCAAGGACCTGCCCGTCATCCCGCTGTGGTACGCCGCAGTCCAGGGCGTGTGGAGCAACAATGTCACCAACGTGGAGTTTGGCTGGAACGGCGTTCCGCTGTACTACAACATCACCGCTAAGTAAGATCAGTAGCACTGACGCATGAAGGGGGACCCGGTCTAGGTGCCGGGTCCCCTTTCATTGTCTAAATCACATGCCTTTGTGTTACTTTCCGTACAGGGACAATGCGGTGATCCCGCATGTTGTCCAGTACCGTCCACTATTTGAACAGGTAATTTCATGAACGATTTGCCAACAGGAACACCGGGGGAGGAGACGCCATAATGGTCATGTTCACGCTCCGCCGCTTCCTGCAGCTGATTCCCGTCTTTTTCGGGGCCACGCTACTGGTGTACTTCCTCGTCTTTGCAACCCCCGGCGATCCCATCGCTGCCCTGTCCGGCGGCAAGCCGATGGCGCCCGCCGTGCAGGCCGCCCTCCGGGCCCAGTACAACCTGGACCAGCCCTTCTGGATCCAGTACGGCCTCTACCTGAAGAACCTGGTGACCCTCAACCTGGGCCAGACGTTCTCCGGACAGGACGTGTCGGCCGTCATTGGGCGCGCCTACCCCGTCACCGCCCGGCTGGCCTTCATGGCGCTGGCCATTGAAGCCATCTTCGGCGTCCTGTTCGGCGTCATCGCCGGCCTGCGCAAGGGCAAGCTGTTCGACGCCACGGTCCTGGTGGCCTCACTGGTCGTCATCGCCGTCCCCACCTTCGTCCTGGGCTTCGTCCTGCAGCTGGTCATCGGCGTTCAGCTTGGCTGGGCCCGCCCCACCGTCAGCGGCGCCGCGCCGTGGAACGAACTGATTTTGCCGGCTCTGGTACTGGGACTGGTGTCCCTGGCCTATGTCATCCGGCTCACCCGCGCCTCCATCAGTGAAAACATGAATGCAGACTACGTCCGCACCGCCACGGCCAAGGGCCTGAGCCGCGGACGCGTGGTAGTGGTGCACATCCTGCGCAACTCACTGATCCCTGTGGTGACCTTTCTGGGTGCCGACCTCGGCTCCCTCATGGGCGGCGCCATTGTCACCGAAGGCATCTTCAACGTCCCCGGCGTCGGCAACCTGCTCTACAAGGCCATCCTGAAGGGCGAGAGCGCCACCGTGGTGGCCGTCGTCGGCATTCTGGTCATTGTCTTCGTGGTCGCCAACCTCGTGGTGGACCTCTTGTACGCCTGGCTCGACCCAAGGATTCGCTATGTCTGAGAACCTGACACCTGAAACTGACCTGACCAAGCCGGTGATCCCGGCAGCCGCGCGTCAAGGAAAAACGTCCAGCCGCGCAATTGTTCATTTCGTGGCTCCGCTGGAGGAAACACCCCTCGCCGCCATCGACAATGTGGATGAGAGTGAAGCGCCGCTGAGCCTGTGGGCAGACGCCTGGCGCAACCTGCGCCGCCAGCCCCTGTTCATCATTTCGGTCATCCTGATCGTGCTGGTGCTGGTGGTGGCCTTCCTGCCCCAGCTGTTCGCGAATGTCGATCCCACCAGCTGCACCCTCAACGATTCCTCCGCGGGCCCGCGCGGCGGGCACCCTATGGGCTTCACCCTCCAGGGCTGTGACGTGTACTCCCGCATGATTTACGGCACGCGCGCGTCCCTCATGGTGGGTGTTTTCACCACCCTCGGCGTGCTGGTTTTTGGCGGCATCATGGGCGCCCTGGCCGGCTACTACGGCGGCTGGGTCGACGCCATCCTGGCCCGCCTGGGCGACGTCTTCTTCGCCCTGCCGCTGATCCTGGGTGCCATTGTCATGATGCAGCTGCCCGCGTTCCGCGACAACCGCAGCGTGTGGACAGTGGTGCTAACGCTGGTGATCTTCGGCTGGCCGCAGATTGCGCGCATCACCCGCGGTGCGGTCATTGAAAACCGCAACGCTGATTTCGTCACCGCCGCCAAGGCGCTGGGGCTGTCCCGTTTCAACGCGCTGGTGCGCCACGTGCTGCCGAACTCGCTGGCCCCCATCATTGTGGTGGCCAGTATCTCGCTTGGTACGTTCATCGTGGCCGAGGCCACGCTGTCCTTCCTGGGCATCGGCCTGCCGGACACCGTCATGTCCTGGGGCAATGACATTGCGGCCGCCCAGCCGCAGGTGCGCAACAACCCCGGCGTGCTGCTGTGGCCAGCAGCCGCGCTGTCCGTCACCGTCCTGAGCTTCATCATGCTCGGTGACGCACTCCGTGACGCCCTCGACCCCAAAGCAAGGAAGCGGTGACCACCATGTCCAACCATGCAACAGGACAGGGCGCCCGCGCCCTCCGGTCAAGCGACCAGCCACTTCTGGACATCCAGGACCTGGCCATCACCTTCGAAACCTCCAACGGCCCGGTCGAGGCAGTGCGCAACGCACACCTGACCATCATGCCCGGCGAGACAGTGGCCATTGTGGGGGAGTCCGGTTCGGGCAAGTCCACCACGGCCCTGGCCGCCATCGGCCTGCTCCCGTCCAACGGCCGGGTCAGCGGCGGCAAGATCATTTTCGACGGCGAGGACATCACCAACGTCAGCAGCAAGCGGATCGTCGAACTGCGCGGAAACTCCATTGGCATGGTCCCCCAGGACCCCATGTCGAACCTGAACCCCGTGTGGAAGATCGGTTTCCAGGTCAAGGAGACGCTCAGGGCCAACGGTCTGGACGGCGCCAATTCCAAGGAACGGGTCGCGGAAGTGCTTTCCGAGGCAGGCCTCCCGGACGCCGCCGCACGCGCCAAGCAGTACCCGCACGAGTTCTCCGGCGGCATGCGCCAGCGCGCGCTCATCGCCATCGGCCTGGCCTGCCGGCCTCGCCTGCTGATTGCCGATGAGCCCACGTCCGCCCTGGACGTGACAGTGCAGCGGCAGATCCTGGACCACCTGGACAAGATGACCACCGAGCTCGGCACGGCCGTGCTGCTGATCACCCACGACCTCGGCCTGGCCGCGGAACGTGCCGAGAAGCTGGTGGTCATGTACAAGGGGCAGGTGGTGGAATCGGGTCCGGCGCTGGAGATCCTGCGCAACCCACAGCACCCCTACACGCAGCGCCTGGTCAACTCCGCGCCATCGCTGGCATCCCGCCGGCTGCAGTCGCAGAAGGCCAAGGACGCGCTGGCCGCGGCCGTCGCGGACCTGGACACGCCCCTAGATGGCGAGCACCCGGCCCCCGTTGCGCCGAGGACAGTCCCCGCGGCAGCCAAGCCGGTGAGCGCCGACGGCCGCCAGCACGCGCAGGCCGGCGACACCATCCTGGAGATCAAGAACCTCACCAAGGTGTTCAAACTCCGCGGTGCGCTTGGCAAGTCCACGGACTTCAAGGCTGTGGACGACGTGTCCTTCTCCGTGCCGCGCGGCACCACCATGGCCATTGTGGGCGAGTCCGGCTCGGGCAAGTCCACGGTGGCACAGATGGCGCTGAGCCTGCTGGCCCCGACCGAGGGCAGCATCCTGTTCGACGGTGTTGAGGTCAACACGCTCAAGGGGAGGGCGCTCTTTGACTTCCGCCGCCGCGTGCAGCCCATCTTCCAGGACCCGTATGGATCGCTGGACCCGATGTTCAACATCTACCGGACCATTGAGGAGCCGCTGAAGATCCACAAGATCGGCGATTCAAAGTCCCGGGAGAAGAAGGTCCGCGAGCTGCTGGACCAGGTTTCCATGCCTGCCAGCACCATGCACCGCTACCCGAATGAGCTCTCCGGCGGCCAGCGCCAGCGCATCGCCATTGCGCGTGCCCTGGCCCTCAACCCGGATGTGATCATCTGTGACGAGGCCGTGTCCGCCCTGGACGTGCTGGTGCAGGCGCAGGTGCTGAATCTGCTCAACGAGCTGCAGGAGGACCTGGGCCTGACCTACCTGTTCATCACGCACGACCTTGCCGTGGTCCGCCAGATTGCAGACCACGTCACCGTCATGCAAAAGGGCCGCGTCGTTGAGGCCTCCTCCACGGATGAGGTCTTCAGCAACCCGAAGCAGGTCTACACGCAGGAACTGCTCAACGCCATTCCGGGAGCCACGCTGCTGGTTTAGCGCTGCCCCGGCTGGTGCCACAAGGCCGGCACGCCCACGGATTTTACGTGGGCGTGCCGGCCTTTTGCCGTTCCCCCGTTCACGCCCGGCGGCCCGCGGCGAGTAGATTGGTTGCCATGGACATCAGCCCCGACACGCCCACGCCGCAGCTCTTGCCAGGGCTCGGCCCCGATGCCACCCTCCTCTTTGTGCACGCCCACCCGGACGATGAGTCCATCGCCACGGGAGCCACCATGGCCGCCTACGCCGCCGCCGGGGCGCGCGTGGTGCTGCTGACGTGCACACGCGGCGAGCTGGGCGAGGTCATCCCGCCGGAGCTTGGCCACCTGGAAATTGGGCGCGAGCTCCGCCTCCCCGATGAGCCCGGGATGCACGACGCCGGCGGGCCGGGTCCGCGGGCCGCCGCGGATGGCACGGGGCTGGCCCGGGAGCGCGAACGCGAACTGGGCGCCGCCCTTGTGGCATTGGGCGTCACTGAACACGTGTGGCTGGGACAGGGCGCCACTGCGCCGGCAGCGGGACCCGTGGTTTTCCGGGACTCAGGGATGCAGTGGGGTCCGGACGGGCGCGCCATGGCTGCGGACACCGTCCTGGACGGTTCGCTTTCACGCACCCCGCTGTCCGAACTTGCCGCGCTGGCGGCCCAGCTGATCCGTGCGCTGCGCCCGGATGCGCTGGTCACCTATGCGCCCGACGGGGGCTATGGCCACCCCGACCACGTGCGGGCGCACCAGCTGTCCATGGCGGCCTTGGAGCTGGCGGCGCACCCCGGAGGTGCCGGCAGCGGGACCCTCAGTGACGGGACCCGTGCGGACGGCTGGCGCGTGCCACGCGTCTTCGCGATTGTCAGCGACCGGCCCGAGCGCCCCCTGGGGGAGGGCGTGCCGCGCATTGCTGTGGACGGCAATGTGGCCGCGAAGACCGCTGCGATGCGGGCGCACCGGACCCAGATAACGGTGGAGGGCAGCCGTTACGCGCTCTCCGACGGTGTCCGGAAGGACATCTCCGGGACCGAGGAGTTCATTGAAGTCCTCCGGGCGCCAGCGGGAGGCATTGCAGCAGGCAGCATCGCAACAGGCGGTGCCGGGGCGGGCGGGGACGAACCCGGCCAAGTTGCAGTTGAAGGGCCCGTGGGCGCCACGGTGTGCCAATGAGCGGTCCGGAGCTGGCGGACCGCCACGAACCCGGTGCCCGGATGCCCACGCCGCGGCGCTGGGCGGTGGTTGCTGCGGCATTCGGGGCCGGGATCGGAACGGGCCTGCTGGGCACTTCGCTGCACGGCCACGCCTTGTATGGGACCGGCTACATTGTGCCGCTGGGCGCCGTGGCGGCGCTGGTCATGCTGGCCGCCGTGGAACTCTTCGTTGGCCTGTGGGGCAGAAGCGCCTGGGTGGTGGTGCTGTGCGGCGGTGCTGCCTACCTGTGCGCCGGCCTGCTGTCGCTGCGGCTCGGCGCGTTTGGCATGATCTCGGCCAACCTCCAGGGCAACTTGTGGCTGTACGGCATTGCCGTGCTGACGCCTGTCATGGCGTGGATTGCTGTGCTGATCCTGAGGCCGGGCAACACCACGCGCGGAAAATAGCTGCCACAGTGCCCGCCGAGAGTACGGATGCGGCGGGTCGGCGCTGATCCGGGCCGCCCAAAGTGTCCTTTCGGTGCGGGGAGAGGGTGCTACGCCGGCGTTGCGCGCCGTTCGCGCCGCGGTGGCGGCGGGGGGACAGCCTTGGCGAGCTGGACGTCGTCGAGCTTCACCATGACGCTCCCGGAGCGCGTTGCCACGGTGCAACTGGCGGAGTCGCGGGCCTCGAGCGTGCCCAGGGCGTCGGTGGTTCCGCCGGGAATCCGGTACCGGACCACCACGCGGGTGCCGAGGGGAACGCTGGACAAAAGCTGGAGTGGATGGCTCACCACTTCATACTAAGTCTCGCCAGGATGCATGGCCGTCCCCGGTGGGGGATAATGAACGTACCCGGCTCCCGGCCGGGGTCGAGCCGCAAATGAGGAAGGTTGGGGACGTGACGTATGTAATTGCGCAGCCGTGCGTGGATGTCAAGGACAAGGCATGTGTTGAGGAGTGCCCTGTTGACTGTATCTACGAGGGTGAACGCTCGCTCTACATCCACCCCGACGAATGCGTTGACTGCGGTGCCTGCGAACCTGTCTGCCCCGTGGAGGCCATCTACTACGAGGACGACACCCCCGAAGAGTGGGCCGAATACTACAAGGCCAATGTGGAGTTCTTTGACGTCCTGGGGTCCCCGGGCGGAGCCGCCAAGATCGGCAACACCCACACCGACCACCCGATCATTGCCGCGCTGCCGCCGCAGAACCAGGGCTGAGCGCCGCCGTGACGCCGCCCCAGGCAAAGCCTTTTGGCCTGCAGCTGCCCGAGTACCCCTGGGAGGCCATGGCGCCCTACCGGGCCACGGCCGCCTTGCACCCCGACGGCGTGGTGGACCTGTCCATCGGCACGCCCGTTGACCCGACGCCCACGCTGATCCAGGGGGCCCTGCAGGCTGCCTCGGACGCCCATGGCTACCCCACCACGCACGGCACCACGGCCTTGCGCCAGGCCGTTGTGGACTGGTTTGCCCGGCGCCGGAACGTGCCCGGCCTGGACCCGAATGATGTCCTGCCCACAGTGGGTTCAAAGGAACTGGTGGCCTGGCTGCCGCTGTTGCTGGGCCTCGGTGCCGGGGATGTGGTGGTCCGCCCCACCGTGGCCTATCCCACCTACGACATGGGCGCCGAGTTTGCCGGCGCCACGGCAGTTGCCGCGGACTCCCTTGACGAGCTCGACGCCGGCACGCGTGCCCGCGTGCGCCTGGTGTGGGTGAACTCCCCGGGGAACCCCACCGGCATTGTCCGCGGCGTGGAGTCCCTGCGCGAACTGGTGGGGCAGGCGCGGGCCGTTGGCGCCGTCGTCGCCTCCGACGAATGCTACGGGGAGCTGGGCTGGGGAGCCTGGGACCCGGAAAACGGCGGGGAACCGGTCCCCAGCGTGCTGGACCCGCGTGTGTCCGGTGGCAGCAACGACGGCCTCCTGGCCGTCTACTCCCTCAGCAAGCAGTCCAATGTGGCCGGCTACCGGGCCGCCTTCGCGGCTGGAGACGCCGCCATCATCGCCAACCTCGTCAACAGCCGCAAGCACGCAGGCATGATTGTGCCCCGCCCCGTCCAGGAAGCCATGCGCGTGGCGCTGGGGGATGACTCCCATGTCAGCGCCCAAAAGGCCCTGTACCGCAACCGCCGGGCCCGGCTGGTGCCCGCGCTGGAATCCTTTGGCCTGGCCATCCACCACTCCGAGGCCGGACTGTACCTGTGGTGCACGGCCGGGGAGGACACCTGGACCACCATCGGCCGGCTCGCGGAGCTGGGCATTGTGGCCGGCCCCGGCGTTTTCTACGGCGACGCCGGCAACGGATTTGTCCGGGTGGCGCTCACCGGGACCGATGAGCGCATCGATGCCGCCGTCCGGCGGCTCAAGGGCTGAACCGGCCCGGCACGGCCCATGGCGGAGACACAAAACGGGGCAGGATTAGTGTAGAAGGGCACCCAAGCGGTAGTTTCGTACTTAGACGTTTATGCCGCCGCGCGCCTTGACGCCAGCTTGGGCCCCTGCCCGGCGGGCACTTTGGGGCCACACGGTGCGCAGGTCAACCCTGCGGGCTGGACAGCTGCATAGATCCAAGCACAGCCCGACAAGGGCTACCTCATGAAGGGGACTCCATGACTGACTCCACGAGCGCAACACTGCGCTACGACGGCGGGGAGCTTATTCTTCCGCGCATCGAAGCGGTAGAAGGCAACGCCGGCTTCGACGTATCCAAGCTCCTCAAGGACACCGGCGCGGTCACCTACGACCCCGGCTTCGTCAACACTGCGGCCACGTCTTCCGCCATCACCTACATCGACGGCGACAAGGGAATCCTGCGCTACCGCGGCTACCCCATTGAAGAACTGGCCGAGCACTCCAGCTTCCTGGAAGTGTCCTACCTGCTCATCTACGGCAACCTGCCCTCCGCCTCCGAGCTGGAAAAGTTCGACCAGCGGATCCGCCGCCACACCATGCTGCACGAGGACCTGAAGGGCTTCTTCGGCGGCTTCCCCCGTGACGCGCACCCCATGCCGGTGCTTTCCTCCGCGGTGTCGGCGCTCTCCACTTTTTACCAGGACTCCCTGGACCCGTTCGACGACGAGCAGGTGGAGATGGCCACCATCCGCCTCATGGCCAAGATGCCCGTCATCGCCGCCTACGCGCACAAGAAGTCCATTGGCCAGCCCATGCTGTATCCGGACAACTCCATGGGCCTGGTGGAAAACTTCCTCCGCCTGAGCTTCGGCCTGCCCGCGGAGCCCTACGAGATGGACCCCGTGGTGGTCAAGGCACTGGACCTGCTGCTGATCCTGCACGCCGACCACGAGCAAAACTGCTCCACGTCCACCGTCCGGCTGGTGGGCAGCGCCAACGCCAACATGTTCGCCTCCGTTTCCGCCGGCATCAACGCCCTCTTCGGCCCGCTGCACGGCGGAGCGAATGAGGCCGTGCTGAACATGCTCCGCCAGATCCAGGCCAGCGGCGAGCCTGTTGAGAAGTTCGTGGAACGGGTGAAGAACAAGGAAGCCGGCGTCAAGCTCATGGGCTTCGGGCACCGCGTCTACAAGAACTACGACCCCCGCGCCAAGATCGTCAAGGCCACCGCCCACGAAATCCTGGCCAAGCTGGGCGGCAACGACGAACTCCTCGACATCGCCATGCGCCTGGAGGAAGTTGCCCTGACGGACGAATACTTCATCTCCCGCAAGCTCTACCCGAACGTCGATTTCTACACCGGCCTGATCTACAAGGCCATGGGCTTCCCGGAAAAGATGTTCACGGTGCTCTTCGCCATTGGCCGCCTCCCGGGCTGGATTGCCCAGTGGCGCGAAATGATGAAGGACCCCCAGACCAAGATCGGCCGCCCGCGCCAGCTGTACACAGGCGAACCGGAGCGCATGTACCCCTCGCGCTGACCCTCGGCACCACCGGAGAAGAAGATGTTGAAAATGATTGGCCAGGCGTCCGCCCTGGCATTGGGCCTGGTCACCGTGGTGGTGGTTGTGGTGGCGCTGGCCGGGCACCCGGAGCTTTGGCCGGTGGCCATTGTTGCCGCCGTCATCACGCTGGCGCTGGTGGCCGTGGTCCTGGTGGACAGGCGGCGCCGGGCCGTCGGCAAGTAGCCGTGCACTGAAATCCGCGCGAATTTCCGCCACGGGCGCCGTAATGGGGAAACAGATGAAACATCTGTGCTAAAAAAGACTTGTGCCGAAAATTGTTGACGCGGATGACCGCCGCGAACTCGTAGCCGATGCCGTCTTCGCCGTCATTCTCCAGCAGGGCCTGGCACAAGCCTCGCTACGCAACGTGGCTGCCCAAGCCGGGCTGGCGCTGGGGTCGGTGCGCCACTACTTTGACAACCAGGCCGAGCTCATGGAATTTGCCTTCCGGGTGAATTCCGAGCGCATCCACCTGCGCGCCCTGGACGCCCTGGAAATCCTGGAACAACACGTCCTGCCCCGGGACCCCGCCGCCGTGGTGGACAAATGCGCAAGGGTGCTCGAGGAACTGCTGCCGCTGGATGACTTGCGCCGCAGCGAGGCCGTGGTGCACATGGAATTCATGCTGGCGGCCCGCACGGACAACAATCTTCAGAACGCGGCCCGGGACGACTACCGTGCCACCGGGGCAGTGGTGGGCCGGGTGGTGCTGGCACTGCTGGGCAGCGGGCTCATGGCCGGATCGCCCGAACCCGTTGACGAGGCCGAAAGGCTCATTGCCGTGCTGGACGGACTGGGCCTGCGCCTGGTGCTGCAGCCCGCCTGGGCAACCCCGAAACAAGGCCGGACCACGCTCCGCCGCCACCTGGAATCCCTGCTGGCACCCTAGGCGGCCCGGCTGCCCGCCCCTGCCGCTCCACCGTGCAAAAGGGTAATCTTGGACGTGGGAGGCCGCAGTCTGCGGCCGCTGGAGGCGAGAACCATGCATCATACGGGCGGGCCGGGCTGGCGGATCACCATGGACACGTCGGGCCCCATGTTGATTGCACTGTACATTCGGGATGTGGCAGGCCTGACGGGGGCCGGCAGCCCCTCCCTGTCCCACGTGGCACCGCACGTCCGCGCGGCCGACCACAGCAGGCTCACGGCCCATGTGGGCGGCGAAAAGGCGCTGCGCGGGCAGTGGGAAGCCTGGTGGGGCACCCTGTTGGTGCAGCCGGACGGCACGGAGCCGGCCATGACTCCGCCGTCGTTCCCCGAGTTCAATGCGATGCCCGCGCTGCAACGGGTGGTTCAGGCCCACTTCGGGGCGGCCCTGACCTGGTCCCGGGAACAAAGCCGGGCCTATTCGCTCATGGCGGCTGAACGCGAGACCCTGGGCGGGCACAAGATCCTCGCGGACCTGGTGCAGAACCGGGAAATGGAACTGGGCCGCAGCGCCCGCGACTTCACCCTGACCATTGTGGAGATGCCGCTGGCCGAACAGCGGGCCTGGTTCATTGAACCCGACAGGCTCATCATGAGCGAACACCTGCTCGATGACCAGCAAAACTTCCTCAGCTACGTCCAGCCCGTCGTGGAGCTGCTCGTCTAGGAACCGGCCGCGGCCATCGTGATGACCACATTGCCCCCGGCGTTCCCGGCGCCCTTCCACCCAACGTTTGTGCCGGCGTCGTTCGTGTTGCGGTCCCAGGCCAGGCCGCCGTAGCTGACATGGGTCAGGCCCAACTGGGAGGCATTGGCAACGGCCCAGTGCGCCACGGCCCACCCCATGTTGCCGGATGCCGCCACCTCGAGGGTGGTGGCGGACTGCCCCGGCATGGTGGCGACCGGCAGTGTGCCCAGCGCCTGTTTCAGCGCCGCCTCAACGGCGGCGGGGGAGCCCGCAGCCGTGGCCGGGGGAAGCGTGCAGCTCAGCGCCCCCGGCGACTGGCCCGTCAAGGCGGAGGCAAAGGCGCGGGACAGGCTCTCGTGTTGGGCGTAGGCGTGCGGAAAGGCGGAGCGCTGGACTATTTGGGCGGCGTCGTTCAGGGGCATGTCAACGTAGCCGGGCACCTTGTCCAGGGCACTGTAAAACGCGTTCGTGGAGTAGACGGGGTCCATGATTTGCGCCACCGTGCCCCAGTCCTGGGAGGGCCGCTGCTGGAACAGTCCCACGGAATCCAGGTCGCCGTAGTCAATGTTGCGCAGCTTGGACTCCTGCAGGGCAGTGGCGAGTGCAATCGAGGCGGCCCGCGCAGGCATGCCGCGCTGAATGGAGATGCCGGAGATCAGCGCCGCGTAGCCCGTCTGGTCAACGGCCAGCGTGTAGGGCGTGCCGCCCACCGTGGCCGTGCAGCCCACGCTGAGCCCGGGCGCCAGGGCGCCGCGCAGGTAGCTTGCCACCCAGATGCCGCCGCCCACCAGCAGGCCGGCGGCGACCAGGGTGACGGTCAGCAGTACCGCGAATGCCCGGCCGCGCCGGCGTCGCTTGGTGTTGCGCAAGCGGCCCTAGTTGCTGTGCAGCGAGTCGTTGAGGGAGACGGTGGATCCGTGCCGGGGGAGCACCTCCACCTCGCCCGTGCTGGAATTGCGGCGGAAGAGCAGGTTGGCCTTGCCGGAAAGCTCGCTGGCCTTGACGATGACGGCGGTGTCTTCGCCGTCGTCGTTCTTGGGGCCCTGGACGCGCACCCGGGTTCCCGCCGTCACGTAGAGGCCGGCCTCCACCACGGAGTCGTCGCCAATGCTGATGCCGACGCCGGAATTGGCACCCAGGAGCACCCGCTCGCCCAGGGTGATCCGCTCCTTGCCGCCGCCGGAGAGGGTGCCCATGATGGAGGCGCCGCCGCCCACGTCGGTGCCTTCGCCCACCACCACGCCAGCGGAAATGCGGCCTTCCACCATGGAGGCTCCCAGTGTGCCGGCATTGTAGTTGACGAAGCCTTCGTGCATGACGGTGGTGCCGTCGGCCAGGTGGGCGCCGAGGCGGACGCGGTCGGCGTCGGCAATGCGGACACCGGAGGGGACCACGTAGTCCACCATGCGCGGGAACTTGTCCACGCCATACACCGTGACCGGACCGCGGCGGCGCAGCCTGGCCCGGGTGAGTTCAAAGCCCTCCACGGGGGCCGGGCCGAAATTGGTCCACACCACGTTGTTGAGCTTGCCGAAGATCCCGTCCAGGTTGATGGTGTTCGGGGCCACCAGGCGTTGGGAGAGCAGGTGCAGGCGCAGGTAGGTGTCGACGGCGTCAGCGGGAGCTTCATCAAGGTCGATTTGGGCGAAGACAACGGTGGGCGTGACGCCGCGGTCGTCGTCACGCCCGGCAACGGCAAGCGCCGTCAGCTCCGGTCCGGCCTCGCGGACCGTGCCAAGTGAGTTGACGGAGGTGCCCAGCGCGGGGCTGGGGAACCACACATCGAGGACTGAGCCGTCATCGGCAATGGAGGCCAGGCCGTGTCCGTGGGCGGTGCGTTCGGCGGGCGTTGCTGGGTTCTGCGTCATGCATGCAGTCTATCGACTTGCCGGCCCGGATCGAAAAGTTCTCGCCGCCTTGCGCGGCCGCCAACACCGCGCCCGGTAAACTTGGGCGGTGACTTACGACGACGACGCCCCCGCAGACCGCCCCGCACTTGACCTGTTTGCCGATGTGGCGCTTTTGACTGCTGCCGTCATGGACATCGAGAGCGTCTCCGGCAACGAGGCCGCACTGGCCGATGCCGTGGAGTCCGCCCTGCGCGGGCTGGGCCGGCTGGAGGTCACCCGCAACGGTGACGCCGTCGTCGCCCGGACCATGCTGGGCCGGGCCGAGAGAATCATTCTGGCGGGGCACCTGGACACCGTGCCGCTGCCCACCGTGGCCGGCTCGCGCGGGACGGTGCCTGTCTCATGGGACGGGGAGGTGCTGTACGGCCGCGGGGCCACGGACATGAAGGGCGGCGTGGCCGTCCAGCTGGCCATTGCGGCCACGGTGCCCGAGCCCAGCAAGGACATCACCTTCATCTTCTATGACAATGAGGAAGTGGCGGCCGTCAAGAGCGGGCTGGGACGGCTGGTCCGCGAGAACCGGGAATTGCTGGACGCAGACTTCGGCATTTTGCTCGAACCCACCAACGGCACGGTGGAGGGGGGCTGCAACGGCACCATCCGCTTTGAGGCCACCACCAGCGGCCTGGCGGCCCACTCGGCCCGCGCCTGGATGGGGGAGAACGCCATCCACAAGGCCGCGCCCATCCTGGCGCGGCTGGCAGAGTATGAGCCGGCCACTGTCACAGTTGACGGGTTGGACTACCGCGAATCCCTCAATGCTGTGAAAATCCACGGCGGCACGGCCGGAAACGTGATTCCGGACCAGTGCGTGGTGGAGATCAACTACCGCTTCGCCCCGGACAAATCGCCCGCCCAGGCCGAGGCCCATGTCCGGGAGCTGCTTTCCGGCTTTGAGCTGGTGTGCACGGATTCTTCGGCGGGAGCCCGGCCCGGCCTCAACGCCCCCGCGGCAGCTTCGTTCGTGACGGCCGTGGGCCGCGAGCCCCTGCCCAAGTACGGCTGGACGGATGTGGCGCGGCTGAGCGAGATGGGCATCCCGGCCGTGAATTTCGGTCCGGGCGATCCCCTCCTGGCCCACAGCGACAACGAGCACGTGGACGCGGATGCGATCCGGGAGTGCCTGGCCGCCCTGACCCGCTGGCTCTACTGACACCCAAGCCCAAGCGCCGCCGTCGCCCCTTAAACCCCAACTGTGTGCCAGAAGCTGCACGAAAACCGTGTAGAAAACGATTTCTTAATGCAACTTCTGACACACAGTTGGAGGGGTTAGCCTGCCAGGCCCACGCGGGTCTTGACGACCTTGACTCGGGAGGACATCTTCGACTCCACCAGCTTGGCAATGCCGGAGAGGATCAGGCACAGGCCCACGTAGATGACGGCCGTGACCATGAGCGCCGGGACCACGGGGGAGCCGTATTGGCCCTGGGAACCGAGGAAGTCGGCGTAGTACAGGACCTCGTTGTATGTGATCAGGAAGCCCAGCGCGGTGTCCTTGAGGATGACCACCAGCTGCGAGATGATGACGGGCAGCATGGAGCGGACGGCCTGCGGCAGCAGGATGATCCGCTGCACCTGGCCCTTGCTCAGGCCCACGGCCAGCCCGGCCTCGCGCTGCCCCTTGGGCAGCGACTCGATGCCGGCACGGAACACCTCGGCCAGGACCGAGCCGTTGTACAGGATCAAGCCGACGACGACGGCGATGAACGGCGTAATGCCCTTAACCCCGGCGGACGGCAGGCCGTAGTACACGATCATCATGAGCACGAGTACCGGGATGGCGCGGAACAATTCGGTGAACCAGTAGCAGGGCACCCGAACCCACTTGGAGTCGGCCAGGCGGCCGAAGGCCAGGAGGATGCCCAGCACCAAACTGCCGACGGCTGACGCCGCGAACGCCTTCAGCGTGGCACCGATGACAGTCAGGAACATTTGCTGGACCCGCGGGAAGGTGAAGATCTCCCACTTTTTTGCCGTGAACTGGCCCGATTCATTGAACCTATAGAGGATGAAGGCAATGATGCCGACCACCACAAGGACAGTGAAAACGTTCAGGAAAACGTTGCGGGTACGGGCCTTGGGGCCGGGAACGTCAAAGAGTACCGAGCTCATCGGGCCACCCTCCACTTCTTCTCAAGGTAGCGTTGCAGCGGTGTCAGGATGCCCAATACCAGCAGCACAAAAATCAGGGCCACCCACAGCAGGCCCGGCAGCAGAGGTTCGCCGCGTTCGCTGAGGTAGGCGCGAATGGCGCCGGCCTCGAAGACGGAGAAGCCGGCCGCAACCGTGGTGTTCTTCAGCAGCGCGATGAAGACGCTGAACAGCGGCGGCAGCACGGAGCGGAACGCCTGGGGCAGGACGATCAACGTCAGGGTTTGCATGAAGGGGAGGCCGATGGCCCGGGCGGCCTCGGACTGGCCCACGGCAACAGTGTTGATGCCTGAGCGGATGGCCTCGGAAACATAGGTGGCCGTGTAGAGCGAGAGGCCCACGATCGCAGCGGTCATGAAGCTGATTTCCGGCAGTCCCAGCTTCGGGTAGCCCAGGGCAAAGAATGCCAGGATCAGCGTCAACGGGGTGTTGCGGACGGCGTTGACATACAGGGTGCCGGCCGCTCGCATGGCGGGGGCCGGGGACACGCGCATGCCGGCCACGATGGTGCCCAGGATCAGGGCAAAGAACGCCGAGATGACAAACAAGATGCCGGTGTTCTTGAAGCCGGTGACAAAGAGCTCGCTGTTGTCAATGAGTACGTTCACAGTGCAGTGTCGCTTTCAGTGATGTCGAGAGGACGAAGCCGCAAGGCGGTGTGCCGGTCCCCAATGCCGGCACACCACCTGCGGCGTTGGACTGTTAGTACTGGTCGACCTTCGGCTGTTCCACCGTGGTGCCCGACTTGCCCAGCGTGTCCTTGTAGATCTTGGTCCACGTGGCGCCGCCGTCGGTCAGGGTCTTGTTCAGGAAGGTGCGCAGCGCGGTGTCGCCCTTGGCCAGGCCGACCCCGTACTTTTCAACAGTGAACGGCTGGCCCACTACCTTGAGACCATCCTGAGACGAAGCGAAGCCCAACAGGATGGCCTGGTCGGTCGTCACCGCGTCCACAGAACCGTTCTTGAGGTTCTCCACACATTTCGAGTAGAGGTCGAATTCGACGGGAATGGCCTTCGGGAAGTTTTGGCGGATGTTTTGGATGGGCGTGGAACCCGTGGCCGAGCAAACCTTCTTGCCGTCCAGGTCCTTCTCGCTGTTGATGGTGGTGTTCGCCTTCTGCACCAACAGGCCCTGGCCCGTGATGAAGTAGGGGCCGGCGAAGTCCACGATCTTCTTGCGCTTGTCCGTGATGGAGTAGGTGCCCACGTAGAGGTCCACGTCGCCGTTGGCGAGGGCCGTTTCACGGTTGGCGGACGGGATGGCCTTGAACTGGATCTTGTCCTTGGCAATGCCCAGGGAAGCCGCCATCCAGGTGGCAATCTCGATGTCAAAGCCGGTGCGCTCGCCCGTAGCGGCGTCGAGGTAGCCCAGGCCGGGCTGGTCTTCCTTGACACCGATGCGGATGGCGCCGGCGGACTTGACCTTGTCGTACGTGGGGCTGCCGGTCAGGGCAACGGTCTTGGCGACGTCAAAGGCGGGCCCTGCCGCGTCGGAGGAACCGCCCCCTGCGGTGCCACCCCCGCCGCAACCGGACAGTGCCAGGCCTGCGGCAGCGACGATCGCCGCAACACTGAGGCTCTTTCGGCTAAAGAAGTTCTTCATGGTTTCCTTTCATAAACGGCCTGTGCGGCCGCCGGTGCGGGTGAAAAAATTTGAGCGTGATGGGACTCAACGGATGGGACTGAAAATTCGGCTTGCCAGCGGCTGGTCAGCCGTTGGTCAGGATCTTCGAGAGGAAGTCCTTGGCGCGGTCGCTCTGCGGGTTGGTGAAGAATTCATCCGGGGTGGCTTCCTCCACGATCTGTCCGTCGGCCATGAAGACAACCCTGTCTGCAGCCTTCCGGGCAAATCCCATCTCATGCGTGACCACCACCATGGTCATGCCCTCCTTGGCCAGTTCCACCATGACGTCCAGGACCTCATTGATCATTTCGGGGTCCAGGGCGCTGGTGGGCTCATCAAAGAGCATGACCTTCGGCTTCATGGCCAGCGCGCGGGCAATGGCCACGCGCTGCTGCTGCCCGCCGGAGAGCTGGGCCGGCAGCTTGGCAGCCTGGTGGCCCACGCCAACACGTTCCAGCAGCGCAAGTGCCTGCTTGTCGGCGTCGGCCTTGGAAGCGCCCTTGACCTTGATGGGGCCAAGCGTGACGTTTTCCAGGATGGTCTTGTGGGCGAACAGGTTGAAGGACTGGAAGACCATGCCGACGTCGGCGCGCAACGCTGCGAGCCCCTTGCCTTCCTTGGGCAGCTCGGCACCTTCAATGGTGATGGAGCCGTCATCAATGGTCTCGAGGCGGTTGATGGTGCGGCACAGCGTGGACTTGCCGGAGCCCGAAGGCCCGATGACCACCACCACCTCACCCTTTTTGACCTGCAAGTTGATGTCCTGCAACACGTGGAGGGGGCCGTAGTGCTTGTTGACGGCCTTGAGCTCCACGAGGGCAGTTGCCTGTACGGGAATAGTCATGAAGCGAATCTATCGAACATTTCCACTTACGGTAAATGAGTTTCACGATTCGCCACCGATCGTTGCGTGTTCGATACCTCTGCTGGAATGCTTGGGGCCGCTTTCACGTACGCTTGGAGGCATGAGTGCACCCACCGGTTCCAGCAGCCCCCTCCGTTCCAAAAAGCCGCGTTTCGGCAGCTGGCGGAAAGGCGCGGCCGTGGGGTCAACTGCCGACTCCCGCCTCCTGGACACCCCGCCCAGCAGCGACTTCACGCACACGGACCCGTGGCGGGTCATGCGGATCCAAAGCGAGTTTGTGCAGGGCTTTGACTCCCTCGCCGAAATTGGCCCCGCCATCAGCGTGTTTGGCTCCGCCCGCACCAAGCCCGGCACCCGGCACTATGAGATGGGCGTTGAGGTGGGCCGGCGGCTGGTGGAAGCAGGCGTGGCCGTCATCACCGGCGGCGGGCCCGGCTCCATGGAGGCCGCCAACAAAGGTGCCTTCGAGGCCGACGGCCTCTCGATCGGCCTGGGCATTGAACTGCCTTTTGAGCAGGGCATGAACCAGTGGGTGGGACTCGGCGTGGACTTCCGCTACTTCTTCGCCCGCAAGACCATGTTCGTCAAGTACGCACAGGGCTTCGTGGTGCTCCCCGGCGGGCTCGGCACGCTCGATGAACTTTTTGAGGCCATGGTGCTGGTGCAGACCAGCAAGGTCACGCAGTTCCCCATTGTCCTGGTTGACTCCGCGTTCTGGAGCCCGCTGGTGGCCTGGATCAAGGACACCATGGTGGAGCAGGGGCTGGTTTCTCCCGGGGACCTGGACATCATCGCCCTGGCCGACACCCCCGAGGAGGCGGTGGCCCTGGTCATGGCAGGCGAGGCCGGGAACAAGGTCGCCGCCGGCTGAGCCGATCATCTGGCACCATTGGTGGGGTGAGCTACTTCCTGATTTTCCTGGCCGTCATGCTGGCCGCCGCGGTGGCGATGTATGTGGTTGGCCTGAAAAAGCCGGCCGGCGCCGTGTACGACGACGGCCTGGCCGCCCCCGTGGACGGGCTCCCTCCCGTGCTGCTCCCCGCAGGGGCCGTGCCCGCCGACATTGACAGGCTCCGTTTTGCCCTGGGCCTGCGCGGCTACCGCATGGACCAGGTCGACGAGGTGCTGGACCGCCTGCGTGATGAGTTGGCCGCCAAGGACAGCCGCATCGCAGAGCTTGAGGCCGCCCTGGCGGCCGGGGGCCCGGACGACGCTGCGCCGTCACCGGACGTGAGCGGCACCCAACCGGACGGGGAAGGCTAAAGCATGGAAAACGTCGTCGTCGGTTCCGATGGAAAACCCCGCTGCGCCTGGGCCGGGATTGAATCGGACCTGCTCTACCAGCGCTACCATGATGAAGAGTGGGGCCGTCCCGTGGCGGGGGAGCGGGAGCTTTTTGAGCGGCTGAGCCTTGAGGCGTTCCAGTCCGGGCTGAGCTGGATCACCATCCTGCGCAAGCGTGAGTCGTTCCGGGAGGCGTTCGCCAACTTTGAGCCCGCCGCCGTGGCCCGCTTCGGCCCCGCGGACGTAGACCGGCTGATGGCCAATGCCGGGATTGTCCGGAACCTGATGAAAATCAACGCCACGATCGGCAACGCCAAGGCCATCCTGGCACTGCCCGACGGCGTGACGCTGGGCTCGCTGCTGCACGGGCACGCCCCCGCGCCGCGCCCCGCCGGGAGCCCCGTGCCGGCGAAAACAGCCGAATCCACGGCCCTTGCAAAGGAGCTGAAGAAGCGCGGATTTGCCTTCGTCGGGCCCACCACCGCCTACGCCATGATGCAGGCTGTGGGGCTGGCGAACGACCACCAGCCCGGCTGCTGGGTGGCGGAGACCCTGGCCGCGGACCCGGTGTGAGGCCGCCGGCCCGGCTCCCGTCCAGTGTGGAAAAGTCCGGCTGGGCTGGCACGGTGCTGGCGTCCTGGCTGGCCCCCGTTGTGGTTCCTGTGCGCGGCGCCCTCCGGACGGCGCCGTGGTGGCTCAAGGTGGTTTTGGTGTACCTCGGTGCACGCGGGGTCTCCTTCATCATCCTGGCCGTGGCGGCCTACCATGCGGGCGAATCGCCGTGGAGCGGGGCCCGGCCCGACTACCTCACGTTCATCAACCGCTGGGACGCAGGCTGGTACGAACGCATCTTCAACGGCGGCTACCCGGACACCATTCCCCGCAACCCCAACGGGACGGCACAGCCCAACCAATGGGCGTTTTACCCGCTGTTTCCACTGCTGGCCCGCGGGTTCAACGCCGTCACGGGCCTGCCGTGGGCGGAGGTGGCGCCGCTGGTGGCCGGGCTGGCCGGGCTGGCGGCCGCGCTGGTGATCTACCGCCTGTTCGCGGTGGTTGCCCACGCCGCACCCCCGGGCACGGCCTTGTGGGGCACCGCCTTCTTTGCCACCTTTCCCATCTCGCCCATTTTGCAGGTGGGGTATGCCGAGTCGCTGAGCACCTTCCTGCTGGCTGCGTCCCTGTTGCTGCTGGTCCGGCGCCGGTACTGGGCGGCCGTTCCCGTCATGGTGCTCATGTGCCTTTCGCGGCCGGCCGGGGTGCCGTTTGCCGCCGTCGTCGGCATTCACCTGCTCCTGCGGTGGCGCAAGCGGCGGAGCGAGCCGTTGGGGGGCCGGTCAGCGGCAGGGGGAATTGTTCTGTTTGCGGCCAGCGCGGTTATGGCGTTTGCCTGGATGGGCATTGCCTGGGTTGCGACGGGGGAGCGCACCGCTTATACGGACACCGAAACGGCCTGGCGCGGCACCGGCCTGGTCCTGTTCAAGCCCTGGTTCGACGCCGGAGTCCAGCTGGCAGGGCCGTTCTTTGGTCCGCTGCTGCCCGTGTTGTTGATGGTTGTTGCTGCACTGTACCTTGGCTCGCAGTCGGTGCGGCGGATGGGCACGGAGCTGCGCCTGTGGTGCGCCCTGTACATGGCGTACCTGTTCGCTGTGCTGGACCCGCAGTCGAGCACCTTCCGGATGATGCTCCCGCTGTTCCCGCTGGCGCTTGCCGCGGCCTTCCTTTCGGCCGACAGGGCCTACCGGTGGGCCGTGGTGGTCATGTTTACGCTGCTGCAGATTGTATGGGTGGTGTGGCTGTGGCAGTTCTCCGCCGTCAGTACCGGGCAGGCGTGGCCGCCGTGACGGGTGCGTGCGGGGTGTGTCCTCAGGTGCCGGCGGGAGCCCCCGATTAGCACCCGGTGGCCCAAGTGCGGAATAATGGATTGTGAGGGATACAACACGAATCCTCATGTGGGGAAAGCCCACATACCGTGTGGGTTCGTACTATGAAAAGGGGAAGTCCTGATGGCGGCCATGAAACCCAGAACCGGCGACGGTCCAATGGAAGTGACCAAGGAGGGGCGCAGCCTGATCTTGCGGCTCCCGCTTGAAGGCGGCGGCCGGCTTGTGGTGGAAATGAATGCCGACGAGGCAAGCAGTCTCAAGGACTGCCTGGTGGGCGTGACTGAGTAGCAAGCACCTCCATTTCCACCGCTGATGTACCTGCGGGGCAGCTGCTGCTGTCCCGCTTGGCGTTTAAGCCGCATGGGGCCGCGCTCAGCGCTTGGCTGCGTTCAGCGCTTGACGGCGCCGCTCAGCGCTTGACGGCGAGCAGCAGGCCGTCCCCCGTGGGCAGCATGGCCGACATGAGGGAGTCGTTGTCCCGGATCACCTTGCCCACCCGGCGCAGCACCACGGTGCTGGCTTCGCGGATGGCAGGATCGGAAACCCTGTCCTTGTCCAGGGCGTCGTTGATGACCAGCAGCCCGCCGGATTTCAGCAGCCTGATGCCCTGCTCCACATAGTCCGGGAAGCTGGGCTTGTCGGCATCGATGAACACCAGGTCGTAGGCGGCATCCGTGAGGCGCGGCAGCACGTCCTGCCCGCGCCCGGAGATGGTGCGCGTGCGGTTGGCGCGGGAACCGGACTCAATGAACGCCTCGCGGGCGGCGCGGAGGTGGTCAACGTCGGGATCAATGGTGGTCAGCACCGCCGTCGGACCCAGACCTCGCAGCAGGGCAACCCCTGAGACCCCGGCCCCGGTACCCACCTCCACTGCGGTCTGCGCCTTCGAAGCCGCCGCCAGGACGGTCAGGGCGGCCGCAACGCCATGGCTGACGGGGAACAGGCCCAGCTCGTGGGAGCGCTCACGGGCCCGGCGGAGGACGTCATCCTCCACGGGAAGGCCTTCCGCATATGACCAACTGGTGGACTTGTCAGCGCTCATGGGTGCCGGTTCCTAAACTGTCGCAATGATTTCCTCTAGCCTACTGCCTGCGCCGTGGGCTGAATTTACCCGATTGCCCAGCAAAATGTCAGCTTTCCTTGGCACAATGTTGGGACCCGGGGATGACATGCCCGGGCCGGTCCGGGGCCACAAGCCGTCCGGCCGGGAGCCGCAAGAGACGAGGTGCCGCCATGAGTTCCGCCGCCAGCTCCGCAGCCATCACCGCGGATTCCGACGCCATGCCCCCGCGGTCCGTGCAGGACTGGGTTGCGCCGTCGTGGGATGAGGTGGTCACCAACCATTCCGCCAAGGTCTTCCGCCTGGCCTACCGGCTGACAGGCAACAAATACGACGCCGAGGACCTCACCCAGGAGGTTTTTGTCCGGGCTTTCCGCGCCCTCGCCAACTTCAAGCCGGGCACCCTGGACGGCTGGCTGCACCGCATCACCACCAATCTTTTCCTTGACCAGGCACGCCGCAAGCAGCGGATCCGCTTTGACCCGCTGGCGGACGACGCCGAGTCCCGGCTTGCGGGTTCGGACCCCGGCCCGGAACGCACCTTTGAATTCAACAACCTCGACGTCGACATTGCCGCCGCCCTGGAGGCCTTGCCGCCGGATTTCCGGGCCGCCGTGGTCCTGTGCGACATGGAGGGCCTGTCCTACGACGAGGTGGCCCACACGCTGGACATCAAGCTGGGGACCGTCCGTTCCCGGATCCACCGCGGGCGTGCGATGTTGCGCGAATCGCTGGCAGACCGGGACCCCGCCCGCAGCCGCGACGGGCGCGGGCCCAAGAAGCCCCGGCTGTCCCTGCCCCGGATTGTGGGCGCATCAGCCGCCCTGTAGCATTCGATTCAGCGGGCCAGACCGCGACAACGGCCAGAATCTGGACCATTGCCCCTGCGGAATCGTTGCTTTTAGCCTTGAGAGGGTAATCTTCCTAACGTGTTTGGTATCAATACCCCTGAGCTGATCGTGATTGTCATTGTGGCAGTCCTGGTGATCGGCCCCAAGCGGCTCCCCGGCTATGTGGAGATGCTCAAGAACCTCATCCGCGAGGTGCGCAAGATGGCTTCCGGCGCGCGCGAAACCATCAAGGAAGAGTCCGGGCTGGATATTGATGACATCGACTGGAAGAAGCTGGACCCCCGCCAATACGATCCCCGGCGCATCATTCGCGAAGCGCTCATGGACGACGACGACGTTGCGGCACTGAACTCCCTGAAAGCCGCCCCCGGCGCCGCCATTGCCTCAATGATGGGCAAGGACAGCAACGAAAACGCCATTGAGGCAGCCACTCCTGCGGCGCCCGAGATTGAACGCCTCGCCGAAGGCCAAAGGGCCCCCTTCGACGTCGAGGCCACCTAACCCTTTCGACGCTCGGTTGCAATCGGGGGTGTTTTCGCAAACGCTCCCGCAGCAGCTGAGGGAGCGTTGCCCAAAAGTGCCCCGATTGCAACCGAGCGTCGGTGTTCGCGTCGGGTGTTCGCGTCGGTGTCAGCGCGGGGTGACGCCCAGGTGCAGCCCGGACAATCCGCGCGGGCGGACGGCCAGCTTGTCGGCAATGCCCAGCAGGGCCGCCGCAGCGGGCGACTCCGGATTGGCCAGCACAATCGGGGCGCCAATGTCCCCGCCCTCCCGCAAGGCCACATCCAGGGGAATCTGCCCCAGCAGCTCCACATTTGAGTTGACCGTCTGGCTCAGCCGCTTGGCCAGGACCTGGCCGCCGCCGGAGCCAAAGAGTTCCATGGTGCTGCCGTCCGGCAGCGTCAGGAACGACATGTTTTCAATGACGCCGGCCACCTTCTGCCCGGTCTGAACGGCAATCGCGCCGGCCCGCTCCGCCACATCGGCCGCGGCCACCTGGGGGGTGGTCACCACCAGGATCTCCGCCTTGGGCAGCAGCTGCGCCACGGAAATGGCAACGTCACCCGTGCCCGGGGGCAGGTCAAGGAACAAGGCGTCGAGGTCGCCAAAATACACGTCCGTCAGGAACTGCTCCAAAGCCCGGTGCAGCATGGGGCCGCGCCACGCCACGGGCTGGTTGCCGGTGACAAACATGCCGATCGAGATGACCTTCACATCGTGGGCCACTGGTGGCAGGATCATTTCGTCCACCCGCGTGGGCGCCTGCGTGATACCCATCAGTGCCGGGACGGAGAAACCGTAAATGTCCGCATCCACAATGCCCACCCGCAGGCCCTTGGCCGCCAGGGCGCACGCCAGATTCACCGTGACGCTCGACTTGCCGACGCCGCCCTTGCCGCTGGCCACCGCGTAAACCCTGGTCAGGGAGGATTCGGCGTTGAACGGGATGCCGCGCTCCGGCGTGGAGCCCTTCAGCCTTTCCTTGAGCTCCACACGCTGCTCCGCCGTCATGACGGTGAGGTCCACGGAGACGTCCGTGACGCCGTCGAGCCTCATCAGGGCCGCCGTGGCGTCCTTGGTGATGGTGCCGCGCAGTGGGCAGCCTGCGATGGTGAGGCGGACGACGGCGTGTACCCGGCCGCCGTCGGACGCCTCCACGGACTCCACCATGCCCAGCTCCGTGATGGGCCGGCGCAGTTCAGGGTCGATGACCGTGGCGAGGGCAGCTTGGAGGGCGTCGGGTGTTGGGGAGGACATGTGGAGCTTGCCTTAGGGGTTGGTGGTGCGCTTGGGGGAAACGGTTTTCAGGGAGGTGGTGGCGGGGTGCTGGGCCCGGGAGTCGCGGCGCTCGCTGGGCTCGGGGGCGTCGTCGTCCGACAGGGTGGAGAGCTCCTCGAGGAGGCTGCGCAGTTCCGAACGGATGAAGTCCCTCGTGGCAACCTCGCGCAGTGAAATGCGCAGCGCCGCCACCTCGCGGGTCAGGTACTCCGTGTCCGCCAGGTTGCGCTCATTGCGGGTCCGGTCCTGTTCAATCTGGACCCGGTCCCTGTCATCCTGGCGGTTCTGGGCGAGCAGGATCAGCGGGGCCGCGTACGAGGCCTGAGTGGAGAAAAACAGGTTGAGCAGGATGAAGGGGTATGGGTCCCACTTGAGCCCGAACAGCCCGATGACGTTCAGTGCAATCCAGACCACCACGAAAATGGTCATGTACAGCAGGAAGTTGGCAGTGCCCATGTAGCGGGCAAAGCGTTCGGCGAAGCGCCCAAAAAGGTCGGGGTCGCCGGCAAGGTTGGGCAGGAGCCGGGACTTGAGCTCCATGGGCGTGTCAAGGCCGCCGCCCTTGGAATGGTGCCGTTCAGCCAATGCGTCCTCCTAGCTTGCGGATCGGCGCGCCGTCCTCGTGTGTCCGCCAGTCTTCCGGCAGCAGGTGGTCCAACAGGTCATCCACCGTGACCGCACCCACCAGGCGGCCTTCCTTGTTGACCACCGGAAGCGAATTCAGGTTGTACGAGGCCATGGTGTGGCTGACCACCGAGATCGTGTCGTGGTCCGAAACGGGCTCCAGGTTCTTGTCCACCAGGGTGCCCAGCTGCTCGGGGGGCGCACTGCGCAGCAGTTGCTGGATGTGGACCAGGCCCAGGAAGCGTCCCGTGGGGGTTTCCAGGGGAGGGCGGCAGATGAAAATGGCGGAGGCCAGGGCGGGCGAGAGGTCTTCGCTGCGCACATGGGCCAGCGCCTCCGCAACCGTGGCTTCCGGCGGCAGGATGACGGGGACCGGGGTCATGAGCGCGCCCGCTGTTCCCTCCTCATATTGGAGCAGCCGGCGGACATCCTTGGCTTCCTCGGGCTCCATGAGCAGCAGCAGTTCCTCGGCCTTGGCCTGGGGCAGGTCCGCCAGGAGGTCGGCTGCGTCGTCGGGGTCCATTTCCTCCAGGACATCCGCGGCGCGTTCGTTGTCCAGAGCTGAGAGCAGGGTGACCTGGTCTTCCTCAGGCAGCTCCGACATGATGTCCGCCAGGCGTTCATCCTGGAGTTCGCTGGCCACCTCCACCCGGCGCTTGTCGCTCATTTCCTGCAGGGCGTCGGCGAAGTCGGCGGGCTTCAAGTCCTCATGGGTGGCCACAAATTGGAGGGCGCCCTGAGGCTCGGCGGCGTCCTCCGGGTGCGCCTCTTCCCAGTCGATCAGCAGGGTGTGCCCGCGGCGCAGCCCGCGCAGCCGTGAGGTGCTGCTGCCGCGCCGGACAAAGAGCTTCGTGACCAGCCAGTCGCCGTTGCGCTGCTGGTCCATGGCAATGTCCTCAATGACGGCGTCGCCGCTTCCGTCCACCAGCGTGACCCTGCGGTCAAAAATGCCGCCCACCACCAGTTGCTCGGCGCCGCGCTGCTCAAAGCGGCGCAGGTTGACCAGGCCGGTGCAGATGATCTGGGACTGGTCCATGGACGTCAGACGCGTCATGGGCACGAACACCCGTTTCTTGCCCGGCACTTCAACCACGATGCCGACGGCGTGGGGGGCCGTGCGGGCGGGGCCGCGGCCCAGCACGACGACGTCGCGCAATTTGCCCAGCCGGTCGCCCAGCGGGTCAAAGACGTCCAGGCCAAGGAGTCGCGCAACAAAGATGCGCGTGGGTTGTGTGCTCACTCTTACAGGCTACTTCCCTGCCCCGGAATTACCCGAACTTTCAAGGCCTTGGGTTTCACTGCCAGCGATACTCCAGCCAACCTGCAGGATGATGGTGAACAATGGGGATATGGCTAACCTCTTTGGACGCACCCGACCGATGGATGAGGCCCGCATTGTCCCCACAGGCGAGACAATCGGTTCCTACATCTCATATTTGGATGCCCAAAAGGCGGTTGACTACCTCGCTGACGAAAAATTCCCTGTGCAGCATGTATCCATTGTGGGTAATGACCTGAAGATGGTGGAGCGGGTTACGGGCAAGCTCAGCTACCCCAGGGTGGCCCTGAACGGGGCCATGACCGGTGCCTGGTTCGGCCTGTTCATTGGCGTCATGCTTTCCTTCTTTGACAGCAATTCCGGCGCGTCCGGCGGGCCGTACCTCAATGTCATGACGGCGGTGCTGATGGGTGCTGCCTTTTGGATGCTGTTCGCCATCATCGGTTACGCCGCCCAGCGAGGCAAGCGTGACTTCACCTCCACCAACCAGGTCCTGGCCAGCAGCTACGACGTGATTGTCACCCCCGACGTGGCCATGGATGCGCGCCGCCTCCTCGCCCAACTGCCGATGAACTCCACCGCGGCGAAGCCTTACCAGGGCCAGGGTTACCGCCCGCCGGCCCAGCCGCCCGCGCAGCAGCCGGGACAGCAGCCTCCCGCACGGCCCGAGGGGTGGCACGATCCCTACGGCGCCCCCGCCCAGCCCGTTGACCAGCCCGTGGGGCAGGGCCCCGCGGCCGAAGGCAGCGAGCGCCCCGGCCAGGCTCCGCTGAGCGGACCCCGCCGCGGCCAGTTCCCCGACCTGCCCGACGGCCGCCCGCAGTACGGCATCCGCGTCGACGACGCGCCGCAGCAGGCGCCCACGGAGCCCGGCAAGGACGTGCCAGGGCAGCACTGACGCAGCAACCCGGCCACGCCCAATAAGACGCTCCCTCACCTTTCGAGGTGTTTTGGCCGGTCCTCCCTCATCTTTCGGGTTGTTTGAGGGGACGTTCCCTCACGTGCTGCGGGAGCGTTGGGGAAAAACGCCCCGGTTGGAACCGAGGGTCTGGGAAAAACGCCCCGATTGGAACCGAGGGTCTGAGGACGACGGCGGGAGGCCACCTGATGAAGGTGACCTCCCGCCGTCGTGCATTGCCCCTTGACCGAACCTTGCCCCTTGTTCGTACCTTGGGCCCTGCTCGTGCCTTGTCCGTTTGATGGCTGCTTAGGCCGACAGGCGGGCCATCCAGGCCTCAACGTCGTCCGGGGTGCGGGGGAGGGCAGCGCTGAGGTTGACGGGCCCGTTGGCGGTGATCAGGATGTCGTCCTCGATGCGCACGCCGTTGCCGCGGTACTCGGCCGGGATGGCCAGGTCCTCGTCCTTGAAGTACAGGCCCGGCTCGATCGTGAAGACCATGCCCTCGGTGATGGTGCCGTCCAGGTACAGTTCGGCACGGGCCTGGGCGCAGTCGTGCACGTCAAGGCCCAGGTGGTGGCTGGTGCCGTGCGGCATCCACCGCCGGTGCTGCTGGCCCTCGGGTGAGAGCGCGACGGCGGCGGAGGCCGGCAGCAGCCCCCAGTCCTCCAGGCGTGCCGCGAGGACCTCCATGGCGGCGCTGTGCACGTCGCGGAACTTCCGTCCCGGAACGGCCACGGCGAAGGCGGCGTCGGCAGCGTCCAGCACGGCTTGGTAGATCTTGCGCTGGACCTCGGAGTACTTCCCGTTGACGGGCAGGGTGCGGGTGATGTCCGCCGTGTAGAGGGAGTCGGCCTCAACACCGGCGTCGACCAGGAGCATTTCGCCCTCATTCACGGTGCCGGTGTTGTGCGTCCAGTGCAGGATGGTGGCGTTGTTGCCGCCGGCGGCGATGGTGTCATAGCCGAGTTCGTTGCCTTCCTCGCGGGCCCGGGCGAAGAACGCCCCTTCCACCACGCGCTCTCCGCGGCGGTGGGCCACTGCACGGGGCAGCGCCTTGATGATTTCCTCAAAGCCGGCGGCGGTTGCGGCGACGGCCACCTTCATCTGCTCGATTTCCCAGGGGTCCTTGAGGAGGCGCAGTTCGGAGAGGGCCTCGGCCAGCTTGGCGTCCAGCGCGTCGAGGGCCGCGAAGTCCATGTTGTCCGGGTCCTTGGCCGTGTTGTAGCGGGCCGTGTCCACGAGCGCGTCAATGTTTTCATCCACCTTGCGGACCAGGCGGACGGAAATGCCGCCCACGGACGGCTCGCCCACGTTCTTGGTGATGGCCACCTCCAACTCGGAAATGTCCACTGTCTCAAGGCCCAGCAGGGCCTTGAACTCGGCCAGGGTGGGCCGCGGGCCGATCCAGAACTCGCCGCTGCGCGAATCGGCGTAGAACTGCTTCGTGTCCCGACCGGCCAGCGGGCGGAAGTACAGCGACGCACGGTGGTTGCCGCCGTCGTCCCCCTCGCCGTCGGCCACCGGCTCCAGGACCAGCACGGCATCCGGCTCGTGGTCCACGCCCAGCCCCGTCAGGTGGGCAAAGGCGGAGTGCGGGCGGAAACGGTAGTCGCAGTCATTCGAGCGCACCTTCAAGGCACCGGCCGGGATCACCAGGCGCTCACCCGTGAATTGCACGGAAATGGCACGACGGCGGCGCGCGGCATGGTCCGCGACGTCCGCCCGGGCAGGCAGCGCGGTGGAGGCCGGGGCCCAGTTGGCGGCCATGAAGGACCGGAAAGCATCGGAGTCGGGGCGGTGCGAACGGTTGTTCACGCGCTCCTCAAGCGGCTGCTGGTTGGAGGGGTCGGGGTGCACGGAGGATTGCTCTGTCTGGTTCACCCCTTAAGTCTCTCACCGGCCATGCGGGGGCACAAAGCAGGCCGCCTGCGCCGTCCGGGGAGGAAGGGACGTAGGCTTGGTGCGTGAGGATCGACCTGCATGCGCATTCCAACGTCTCCGACGGCACGCAGCCGCCCGCCGCATTGGTGGCCGCGGCGTCGGCCGCCCGCCTCGATATTGTGGCGCTGACGGACCACGATTCCACGGCGGGCTGGGCCCAGGCGCTCTCCGCCGCCCGGGAACTCGGCGTGGGGCTGGTGCCCGGCATGGAGATTTCCTGCAAGACGCCGGAGGGCATCAGCGTCCACCTGCTCAGCTACCTCCACGATCCGGCCCATCCCGGGCTTCTGGAGGAAATCACCAAGTCCAAGGACGCCCGGCTGACCCGTGCCGAACGCATGGTGGAGCGGCTGGCCGAGGACTACCCCCTGAACTGGGACGACGTCAGTGCCCATGTCGCACCCGGGGCCACCGTGGGCCGGCCCCACATTGCCGACGCCCTGGTGGCCGCGGGCATTGCCGCCGACAGGAATGAAGCCTTCGCCAGCATTCTCACCTCACACTCGCGCTACTTCGTCAGCCACTACGCCCCGGACCCCGTCCTGGCCGTGCAGCTGGTCCGGGCGGCCGGAGGGGTGCCCGTTTTTGCGCACCCCGTGGCGTCCTCCCGGGGCCGGGTGGTGGCTCCGCACATCTTCCATGACATGATCGACGCCGGCCTGCTGGGTTTGGAGGTCGACCACCGGGACAATCCTCCCGAGGGCCGCGAGTGGCTCCGCGCCCTGGCCCGCGAGGAAGGTCTCATGGTCACGGGATCATCGGACTACCACGGCGCCGGGAAGCCGAACCTGCTGGGTGAAAACACCACGGCGCAGGAGGTGCTCGAGCGGATCATCGCAACGGCGACCGGCGCAAAGGCCTTCCTGCCCTAGCTGTCGAACAGCGGGGCCGGCGTCTCGACAGGCCCGGCCACCGGCGTCTCGACAGGCTCGGCCGCCGGGCGCCCGACCACCGTCGCCACATGCCCCAGGCGCGCCGCCATGATGTCGATGGCCTGCGGGTTTTGGTCCACGCACACAAAACGGCGCCCCAGCTTCGCCGCCACCGCGCCGAGCGTGCCGGAGCCGGCGAAGAAGTCCAGCACCCAGTCGCCCTCGCGGGAGGAGGCCGTCACGGCCCGGCGCAACAGCCCCTCGGGCTTTTGGGTGGGGTAGCCCGTCTTTTCCTTGCCCGTGGGGGAGACAATGGTGTGCCACCACACGTCGGTGGGCAGCTTGCCGCGTTCACGCTTCTCCGCCGTCACCAGCCCCGGCGCCATGTACGGCTCGCGGTCCACCTCGGCGCTGTCGAAGTGGTACTTCTTCGGGTTTTTCACGTACACCAGGATGTTGTCGTGCTTGGCCGGCCAGCGGCTCTTGGCCCGCGCGCCGTAGTCGTAGGCCCAAATGATCTCGTTCAGGAAGCATTCGCGGCCAAAGATTGCATCCAGCATCACTTTGGCATAGTGCACCTCGCGGTAGTCCAGGTGCAGGTACAGTGTGCCGTCCTCCGCCAGCAGCCGCCACGCCTCCGCCAGCCGCGGCTCCAAAAACGACCAGTAGTCGGTGAAAGCGTCGTCGTAGCTGTGCAGCGCGCCCTTGATGGTGTCGTAACTGCGCCCGCCAAAGCCCACGCGGTCGCCGCCACCGTCCGCATTGCGCACCGTGGTGGTTTGCTGGCGGCTCTGCACCCGCCCCGTGTTGAAGGGCGGGTCCACGTAGATCATGGTGAAGGCGCCGTCCGGCAGGGTGGGCAGAAACTCGGAATTGTCCGCATGGACCACCAAGTTCGGGCCCAGTCCATCCGGTTGCCAGGCGGTTGCAGTCATGGGGCGAGGACGCTACTCGCCGGACGTTTCCGGGGCGCCCACGACCTCGCCGTTGCGGCGGCGGGTGCGGCTGCGGGTGCGGCGGGCCCGGGGAGCGGCCTCGCCGGCGGTTTCCGCAGGGCCGCTGGCCTCAGCGGTGGCGGGGCTTTCTGAAGACGGACGACGCCGGCTGCGGCCGCCGTCGTTCCTCTCACCCGTGCGGCGCTCGCCATGGTGGGCACCGGAGCGGTTGCCACCGCGGTTGCCGCCCCGAGCGCCGTCGTGGCCGCCGTCGTGGCTGCCCGAACCGGACCCGTGGCGCTTGCCTGTCTCGCCCAGGTCCTCAAGGGTTTCGGCTTCAATGCCGGCATGCGTGCGCATGTTGCGCGGCAGGCGGCCCTTGGTGCCCGCGGGAATGTCCAGGTCCGTGAACAGGTGCGGGGAGGAGGAGTAGGTTTCGATGGGCTCGGGCACGCTCAGGCCCAGCGCCTTGTTGATGAGCGCCCAGCGGGGCATGTCGTCCCAGTCCACAAACGTCACTGCCGTGCCCTTGTTGCCGGCACGGCCCGTGCGGCCCACGCGGTGCAGGTAGATCTTCTCGTCCTCGACGCACTGGTAGTTGACCACGTGTGTGACGTCGTCCACGTCGATGCCGCGGGCGGCCACGTCGGTGGCCACCAGCACGTCCACCTTGTTGTTGCGGAATGCCCGCAGGGCCTGCTCGCGGGCACCCTGGCCCAGGTCCCCGTGGATGGCGGCGGCGGCGAAGCCGCGGTCCACCAGTTCCTCGGAGACCTTGGCGGCGGTGCGCTTGGTCTTGGTGAAGATGATGGAGCGGCCGCGGCCCCTGGCCTGCAGGATCCGGGCCAGGACCTCGATCTTGTCCAAATTGTGGCAGCGGTAGATCAGCTGGCGGATGTCGCGCTTGGTCAGGCCTTCGTCATTGGGGTCGGCGGCGCGGATGTGGGTGGGCTGCGTCATGTAGCGGCGGGCCATGGCCACCACCGGGCCGGGCATGGTGGCGGAGAACAGCATGGTCTGGCGCACGGCCGGGGTGCCGGCGATGAGGGTTTCCACGTCTGGCAGGAAGCCCAGGTCCAGCATTTCGTCGGCTTCGTCGAGAATGACGATCTTGACGTTCTTCAGGTTCAGGTGGCGCTGGCGGAGCAGGTCGATCAGGCGCCCGGGGGTGCCCACCACCACTTCCACGCCCTTTTGCAGGGATTCGATCTGGGGTTCGTAGGCGCGGCCGCCGTAGATGGTGGCGATGCGCACGCCGCGGTGCTTGGACGCCGTCGTCAGGTCGCCGGCCACCTGGACGGCCAGCTCGCGGGTGGGCACAATGACCAGGGCCTGCGGTGCGCCGGGCACGGGGAGCTTGTCATAGCCGTCATCCTTGGGCCCCACCACGCGCTGAAGTGCCGGGATGCCGAAGCCGAGGGTCTTGCCCGTTCCCGTCTTGGCCTGGCCAATGATGTCGTGGCCGCCCAGGGCGATGGGCAAGGTCATGGCCTGGATGGGGAAGGGGTGGGTGATGCCCGCGTCCGTCAGGGACAGGACAATGTCGGGGTGAACGCCGAAGCTGGCAAAGGTTGCCTTGTCTTCCTGGCGGGGAGGTTCGTTGCTGCTGAGGGTGCCGTCAATTTCAACGTTTTCGCTGTTGTCTTCAGCCTGCAGCAGGGTGTCTGTCTCAATGCTCAAATGCTTACCGTTCAATTCGTCTGTACAGGTGCCGGACCGTGGGCTCAACGCGGGCGCTTTCAGGGGGCCAACGGAGCCTGGCGGCACAGCACAATCTTGGGAAGCCGATCGCGGGCTAACAAAAACGTGCCCTCCCTCCGCCGGGAAGTGGCGGTTGCGGGAGGAGCATAAAAGACGCGCGCAGGGGCGGGTTTGTTGAACTAATAACATCAATCAACGACCGGGCAACCATGTCTACCCCATCAGTCTAGCCGCTCACCCCCAATTCCCTTGCGCGAACCGGCACATAACGGGGGTGTTGGCGCCCGGCATGCCCATTAACTGCCCGATGGGACGGCTGTGGGGACGGCGGTTGCCGGAACAAAGGTGATGGTGCGGGTGGCAATGTCCGCCGCCACGAGCTTGACGCGGACCACGGAGCCGGGCTCCAGGATGCCCTCGCAATAGCCGGTGACGGCCGGGTCCTGGATTTGGATGGAGCTGCGTGCCGCAGAGGCCTTCGTGTTGTGTCCGTTGGTCCGCGGCCCTGCCAGCACGACGGCGTCGAACTCGGCGCCGACCCGATGGCTCAGGAGCGCCGCTTCGACGGTGTCAATGGCTGCGCGGTCCACCTTGCTGGCCAGCTGATTGGAGGCGGACATGATCTCCGGGAGGGCGTCCAGCGCCTCGACGGCCCAGCCCGGCACCTCTTCCCCGGCACAGAGGGCGGCGCAGATGGCCAGCACAAAGCGGTCCACCAGCCGGCGCAGTGGGGCGGTGGCGTGCGCGTAAGGCGCGGCGACGGCAGCCTGGGTCACGGCTTCCGGGATGCTGCCGTTAAACGGGGTGTAGCCGGCGCCGCGAAACAGCGTGCTGGCGCCGTGCATCAGGGCAAGCTGCTTTGGGTCGGCCGTGTCAAGGGTGCGCAGGTACTCCCCGTAGGCGATGTCGGCGGCCCACGGCTTGCCCAGCGCAACAGTTTGCAGTCGGTACGCTGCGATGGCGTCGGCGTCCGGCGCCGGCATGGTGCGCAGTATCCCCACCTTGCCCGCCAGCATCACCTGGGCGGCAGCCATGCCCGTCAGCAGGGAAATCTGGGCGTTCCAGTCCTCGATGGGCAGGGCGGGGCGGAATTCCAGCACGTAGTGCCCGTCCACAAATTCCACTTCCTGCTGGGGCACATTCAGGCTGGCCCCGCCCCGGGCGCGCTCCAGCGCAATGCGCTTCGTCCCGATCTCAGCCAACAGCGCCAAGGTTTCGGCATAAGCGGCAGGTGCGTTCCCGGCGTCGAGCATCTGCTGGGCCTGCTCGTAGCCAAGCTTGGCCACGCTGCGGACGGTGGCGCGGCGGACCTGGGCGGTGGTCTGGGTGCCGTCGGCGGCGAGGTGGATTTCCCACACGAACGCGGAGCGGGAATCGTTGGCAAACAGGCTGGCCGCGCCCTCGCTCAGGGGGATCGGGTGCAGCGGAATGCGGTTGCCGGGCGTGTAGATGGTCTGGCCGCGGCGGCGCGTCTCGGTGTCCAGGGGGCCGCCGGCAGGGACGAAGGAGGGGACGTCGGCAATGGCGTAGTGCACCACGTAACCGCAGCCCTCCCGCTCCAGGAACATGGCCTGGTCGAGGTCCTGCGAGGCGGGCGGATCGATGGTGATGAACGGAAGCGCCGTCAGGTCGGGGGTGGGAAGCTGGTGGCCCGCAATCACCTTGTCCACCTCGGTCATGACCTGCGGGTCAAAGCCGTCCGGCAACTTGAACTCCGCCGACAGGGCGTCAAGGGCCTGGGCGAGGGACTGCTGCGCGGCGCTTTGTCTGACGCCAATGTGAGAGTACGGCACGGTTTCAGCGTAAACGATTCGGCCACAGGCACAAGGGCGGCGCGGCACGGGTTAAGCTGGGGCCTATGAGTATTCCGTCCCCCGGCTCCGACGATGCCATCTCAGCCGGGGAATTAAGCGCCCGCTATGACAAGTTCGTGGTTGATTTGCTCGGCGGCATTGCCTATGGCGAACTGTCCGCCTTTGAGCACCTTTCCTCTGACGCCCGCCATTCGCCAACCCTGCAGGACAGGGCCGTCCTGGGGAAAATGGCGGTGGCGGAGTTTGGCCACTTTGAAATGGTGTGCGCCCGGCTTTCGGCCATGGGCATGGACCCGGAACTGGCCATGCTGCCGTTCCAGCTCATCGTGGATGCCTTCCACGCGCGGACCCGCCCGGCCGACTGGCATGAATCGCTCATGAAGGCCTATGTGGTGGATGCCATCACGGAGGACTTTTACGCCAGGATTGCCGAACACCTCGACGCCGACACACGTGCCGTGATTGCCCAGGCCCGCACCGGCGAGGAACAGTCCGCCCTGCTGGTGGGGTTGTTGCAAAAGATGCTGGCCGAGGACCCCAGGCTGTCTTCCCGGCTGGCGCTGTGGGGGCGGCGCCTGGTGGGCGAGGCCCTGACGCAGGTGCAGCGAATCGGCGCCAAGCACAGCTTCCTGGTGGGGCTCCGGCCCGACGGCACGCAGGAGGAGGCCGCGGCTGAAGTGCACGCCATCCTGACGGCCCTCACCCGCGGGCACTCCAAGCGCATGAGCCAGCTGGGGCTGACGGCCTGAGGGCCGGTTTCGGTGTGCTTCGTTTGAGCAGGATTGAAGAAGCGCCCGACGGCGGTGTGGCATAGCCTCATTCCATAGGGCGGCGGGAAGCGCGGCCCCACCACCATTGGGAGCACAAAATGCCAAGCACGACAGCCAAGACCGAATCCACCGGGTTTTCCGCAGCGGAGCACGCCGCCATCAAGCAGCGCGCCGCGGAGTTGCGTGCCGAGGGGAAACAAGGGGCCAAGAAGGCGGATGGCCTGCAGGCGGTGCTGGATGCCATCGCCAAGATGGATCCGGAAGACCGCCTGATTGCCGAGCGGGTGCATGTGGCGGTTGCCGAGAACGCCCCGGGGCTTACGCCGAAGACCTGGTACGGAATGCCGGCCTATGCAAATGCCGAGGGCAAGGTGGTCTTCTGCTTCAAGAACGCCGGCAAGTTCGGCACCCGGTACTCCACCATTGAATTCCAGGAGGCCGCCAGGCTCGACGACGGCGAGATCTGGCCGGTGTCCTACGCCCTGAAAGAGTGGAGCCCCGTGGTGGCGAAGAAGGTTGAAGAGTTGGTCAAGGCGGCTGTTTCCTAGCGGGCCTTGGTGTCAATCTCCGCCCGGCGTGCCTGGACGATCCGTCTCAGGGCGTCATCCGGCAATTGATGGGCGGCGGAGAAGTGGATGCTGCCGGTGGTGGTCTCGAAGCCGGTGATTGCCTCGAGGTTGGCGGCGATGACCGCGCCACTGTAGGGGTAGATGGACAGGAACTTCTTGGCCTGCACGGCGGCAATCAGCCCTTTCCCCCGATAGATGAGTGCCGCCATCGCGTAGCTGGTGCCTTCCTCGGCCTCCGGCACCATTTCCTGTGCCATGGCATAGACGCGCTCCAAGGCGGCACGGTCGGGTCCGTCGATGGTGGCCAGATACGTGGTGACTGTTCCCATGGTGTGATGGTACGCCTGGCCGAAAGGCAGTGGGCCGCGTGTCCTGCCATCTTCAGGATATCCGCCCAGGGGGGCCTTGCCGCAAGGGCCCAGCGCGGGCGCATAATGATAGGCCGGCCCCTCCGGAGCCGCCGCCGGGACGCCCCTGGCGGGCCATCCCCTGACAGGTCTGGAGATTCTTGTGTTCGACGTAATCATTGTCGGTGCCGGCCCCACGGGCACCATGCTGGCGGCGGAGCTGCGGCTGCACGGCGTCTCAACGCTGGTGCTGGAAAGGGAAACCCAGCCCACCGGGATCGCCAGGGCGCTGGGCCTGCACGTGCGCAGCATCGAGGTAATGGACCAGCGCGGGCTGCTTGACAAGTTCCTGGCCCGCGGGCAGAAGTACCCGCTGGACGGCTTCTTCGCCGGCATCTCCAAACCGGCGCCGGCAAACCTTGACACGGCCCACGGCTACGTCCTGGGTATCCCCCAGCCCCTCACCGACCAACTGCTGGAGGAGCACGCCGCGGAACTGGGCGCCGAAATCCGCCGCGGCTGCGAGGTGGTGGCGCTCGCCGAAGGCGACGGCCGCGTTGACGTGAAACTGGCGGACGGCGCCCGGCTGGCCGCCCGCTACGTGGTGGGGTGCGACGGCGGCCGCAGCACCGTGCGGAAACTGCTGGGGGTGGGGTTTCCCGGAGAACCGTCCCGGGTCGACACGCTCATGGGCGAGATGGAGGTGACGGCCGCGCCCGAGGAGGTCGCCGCCGTCGTCGGTGACATACGAAAGACCCAGAAGCGGTTCGGCGTGGGCCCCATTGGCGGCGGCCTTTACCGGGTGGTGGTGCCCGCCGCCCAGGTGGCCGAAGACCGGGGGACCCCTCCGGATTTTGGCGAGGTCAGGCAGCAGCTGCTGGCGGTGGCCGGAACCGACTTTGGTGTCCATTCCCCGCGCTGGCTGTCCCGTTTTGGCGACGCCACCCGGCTTGCCGACCGTTACCGGGTGGGGCGGGTGATGCTTGCGGGCGACGCCGCCCACATCCACCCGCCCGTGGGCGGCCAGGGCCTGAACCTGGGCGTCCAGGACGCGTTCAACCTGGGCTGGAAGCTGGCCGCAACGATCAACGGCTGGGCGCCGGGCGGACTCCTGGACAGCTACCACACCGAGCGGCACCCCGTGGCCGCCGACGTGCTGGAGACGACGCGGGCCAGCATGCTGCTGCTCGACACCGAGCCTGGCCCGCAGTCCGTCCGCAGGCTGGTCTCCGAGCTCATGGACTTCGACGACGTCAACCGCTTCCTGATCGAAAAGCTCACCGCGATCTCCGTGAGGTACGACGTCGGCCAAGGGCAGGGGATGCTCGGGCGGCGGCTGCGGGACATGGGGCTGGAGCACGGCCGGTTGTACGAAAGGATGCATGCCGGCAACGGCCTGCTCCTGGACCAGTCCGGCCGGCTCGCGGTTGCCGGCTGGGAGAACCGCGTGGATGTGATTGCCGGACCCATCGGGGAACTTGGCGCGCCAGCCGTGCTCCTGCGCCCCGACGGCCACATCGTGTGGGCGGGGGACGGCCAGGGCGGGGCCAACGGCCAGGACGGCCTCGACCAAGCGTTAAAGCGCTGGTTCGGCCGTCCCGGCCGCAATGTAACGCCCGCTACGCCTGCGGAATGACCGCCACGGCGGCAGTGCGTTCGCCCTTGATGTCATCCTGGAACTTTTTGTAGCGGAGCAGGTGGCCCGGGCGCCGGCGCAGGAAGGACCACACCACTGCCAGGACGATGAACCAAATCGGCGTGACCAGCAGGGCCAGGAGGGTGTCGACCTGGGTGGTCAGCGCCCAGAGGACGAACGCAAAGAACGCGAAGACTGCAAACACCATCGGAATGCCGCCCGGCATCTTGAAGGTGGATGACTTGTGCATCTCGGGACGGCGCCGGCGGAAGGCGAGGTAGCTGGCAAGGATTACAGACCAGACGAAGATGAAACAGACGGCCGAAACTGTGGTCACCATTTCAAAGGCCTTGCCGACATCCTGCCCGGCGTACATCAGCACCACGCCCGAGAGCAGCAGCACGCAAGAGAGGAAGAGGGCGTTGCGGGGCACCTTTCGGCCGGAGAGCTTGGCAAAGAAGCCCGGGGCGTCACCTTCGTGGGCCAGGCCGTAGACCATGCGGGAGGTGGAGTAAATTCCGGAGTTGGCCGAGGACATCGCGGACGTCAGCACCACCAGGTTGACTACCGTCGCGGCTGCACCCAAGCCGGCCAGCGAGAACATGGCAATGAACGGGCTGTGTCCGGCGGCGAACTGGGTCCACGGGATGACCGACATGAGGATGATCAGGGCGCCCACATAGAACAGCAGCACACGGACCGGGATGGAGTTGATGGCCTTGGGGAGGTTCTTCTCAGGGTCCTTTGCCTCGGCGGCTGTGGTGCCCACCAATTCAATGCCCACGAACGCAAAGACGGCAATCTGGAATCCGGCAACGAAGCCCATGAATTCGTGCGGGAAAAACCCGCCGTGGCTCCACAGATTGGTGAAGCTGGCCGTCCCGGCCTCGGAGCGGAAGCCGCCGAAGATCATGAACAGGCCCACAATGATCAGGGCGGCGATGGCTACGATCTTGATCAGCGCAAACCAGAATTCGGTCTCGCCAAACGCCTTGACCGTGGTGAGGTTGAGCACCAGCAGGATGCCAACTGTTGCAAGTCCGGGGATCCACAGCGGCAGCGCAGGCCAGAGTTCCTTCGAATATCCGGCGATGGCAATGACGTCCGCGATTCCGGTGATCACCCAGCAGAACCAGTAGGTCCAGCCGGTGAAAAAACCTGCCCAGGGGCCAAGGAGGTCCGCCGCGAAATCGCTGAACGACTTGTAGCTGAGGTTGCTCAGCAGCAGCTCGCCCATGGCACGCATGACGAAGAAGAGCATGAAGCCAATGATCATGTAGACGAAGATGACGGAGGGCCCGGCAGCGGAAATGGTCTTGCCAGAGCCCATGAAGAGGCCGGTTCCGATGGCCCCGCCGATGGCGATGAGCTGGATGTGCCGGTTGCTGAGTTGCCGTTCAAGGTGCGGTGCGGAGGCCAGCGGGGCCTTGGTTCGTTGAATCGTCAAAAGGAACTCCATCGTTTCTGTGGCACAGTGTCACGTATTTTCGGGTTCCTCCCCACTCTGTCTGGGACCTGAGAGTTTCCGCGTCCATGAGGGAACAGGGGCGCTTGCACCGTCGGTGAGACCGGTTTCCCGGGCTGCTTTCCAGAGTTGCCTTGCCACGGCGGTACATGGGCCTGAGAGATTCCCGGGGAGGGTTTGCTCCTTCGGCGCCTGCTGACTGTACCGGCAGGACTCTCCCGCCGCGGATCATGGGCACTTCAACATGCTGGGTGACGCGAGTCACACGGTAATGCAGCCGGGTGGCTTTGCGCAAACCCGGGTCTCCGGCGGCACGAAGTGGGGCCTGGCCAGGGTGCGCCGCGGGCGGCGTGGTTTTGCCCAGCCAGGACAAATACTGTAATGTGTGCTGCGAATCACCCACATTTTCATATGCCTAACAAATCGTGGCGGGAGAGTCCTCCCAGCAATTTTGGCGGCGCCGTAGGAGCAAACCCTCCCCAGGAATCTCTCAGGCCCATGTACCGCCACGGCGAGGCAACTCTGGAAAGCAGCCCGGGAAACCGGGCTCACCGACGGTGCAAGCGGAAGATACTTTCTGCGGAATCTCTCAGGTCCACGACAGAGCGGGGAGGAACCCAACCCATGCCGCGCCCCTTGGTGCGGCCGTAACTTGGAGTTCCTCATGACGATTCTGTCCCAGCCCACCGTGTTCGCCGACCGGCACATTGGCGCCCGCCGCGACGCCGACATTGCGCACATGCTCAAGGCCGTCGGCTACGACAGCGTTGACTCGCTGGTGGACACCGCCGTTCCCGATTCCATCCGCCAGGCCACGCCACTGGCGCTCCAGCCCGCGCTCAGCGAGGTGGAGGTGCTGGCCGAGCTCCGCGGGCTCGCCGCCAAGAACAAGACGGCCGTCCAGCTCATCGGCCAGGGCTACTACGACACCGTCACGCCGGCCGTGATTCGCCGCAACATCCTGGAATCCCCGGCCTGGTACACCGCTTACACGCCCTACCAGCCGGAAATTTCCCAGGGCCGGCTCGAGGCGCTCCTGAACTTCCAGACCATGGTCAGCGACCTCACCGCCCTGCCCGTGGCCAACGCCTCGCTGCTCGATGAGGCAACCGCCGTGGCTGAAGCCGTGCTGCTGATGCGCCGTGCCAACAAGGCCAAGGGTGCCGCGGACGCCAAGACCGTGCTGGACGCGGACCTGCTGCCGCAGACCATCGCCGTGGTCCGCGGGCGCGCCGAGGCGCTGGGCTTCGAGGTGGAGGTTGCTGACCTCGCCCTGGGCCTGCCCGACGGCGACATCAACGGCATCGTCCTCCAGCAGCCCGGCGTTTCGGGCCGCGTTTTCAACCACGCCCCCGTCATTGCGGCAGCCAAGGAACGCGGCGCCCTGGTCACCGTGGCCGCGGACCTGCTGGCCCTGACCGTCATCACGGCCCCCGGCGAGCAGGGTGCCGACATCGCCGTCGGAACCGCCCAGCGCTTCGGCGTCCCGCTGTTCTTCGGCGGCCCCCACGCGGCCTACATGGCAGTGCGCAAGGGCATGGAACGCTCCCTGCCCGGGCGCATTGTGGGCGTCTCCGCCGACTCCACCGGCCTCCCGGCCTACCGGCTGGCCCTGCAAACCCGCGAGCAGCACATCCGCCGCGAAAAGGCCACCTCCAACATCTGCACGGCCCAGGCCCTGCTGGCCATCGTCGCCTCGATGTATGCCGTCTACCACGGCCCGGCCGGCCTGAAGGCGATTGCCGAAACCGTCCACGGCCACGCCCTCACCCTCGCCGCCGCGCTGCAGTCCTCCGGCATCGAGGTGCTCCACACCTCCTTCTTCGACACCCTCACGGTGCGGGTGCCCGGGCGCGCGGGCGCCGTCGTCGAACTGGCCGAGCGGGACGGCATCAACCTGCGCCCCATCGACGCCGACCATGTCGGAATCTCCCTGGATGAAACCACGACGGCGGACATCGTGGCCCGTGTGGCCGCAGCCTTTGGCGCCGCACCCGCAGGCGACGGCACCGACCACGGCACCGGGGCGGCCTTCGCCCTCGCCGCGGACACCCTGCGCACCTCGGACTACCTGAGCCACCCGATTTTCAACACCCACCGCTCGGAGACGCAGCTGCTGCGCTACATCCGCCGCCTCAGCGACCGCGACCTGGCCCTGGACCGCACCATGATCCCGCTGGGCTCGTGCACCATGAAGCTCAATGCCACGGCGGAGATGGAGGCCATTTCCTGGCCCGGCTTCGCCTCCATCCACCCCTTTGCCCCGGACTCCCAGACCGTTGGCTGGCGTGAACTCATCGCGGGGCTCGAAGCCGACCTGTGCGAGATCACCGGCTACGACCAGGTGTCCCTCCAGCCCAACGCCGGCTCCCAGGGCGAACTGGCGGGCCTGCTGGCCATCCGCGGCTACCACCTCTCCCGGGGAGACGTGCAGCGCACCATCTGCCTCATCCCGCAGTCCGCGCACGGCACCAACGCCGCCTCCGCCGTCCTGGCCGGCATGAAGGTGGTTGTGGTGGGAACGGCCGGCGACGGCGCCATCGACCGGGCCGACCTCGCCGCGAAGATCGAGGCCCACAAGGACCAGCTGGCGGCCATCATGATCACCTACCCGTCCACACATGGTGTCTACGACGCCGACGTGCGCGAGGTCTGCGAGGAGGTCCACGCCGCTGGCGGGCAGGTCTACGTTGACGGCGCCAACCTCAACGCCCTGGTGGGCCTGGCCCAGCCCGGCAAGTTCGGCGGGGACGTCAGCCACCTGAACCTGCACAAGACCTTCTGCATCCCGCACGGCGGCGGCGGCCCCGGCGTGGGTCCCGTGGCAGCCAAGGCCCACCTGGCGCCGTTCATGCCCGGCGACGCCAACGCCGCGGCCGGCACGGGTTCCATGCTGCCGATTTCCGCGTCCCGCTTCGGATCAGCCGGCGTGCTGCCCATCTCCTGGGCCTACGTGAAGCTGATGGGCGGGCAGGGCCTGACCGAAGCTACGAAGTCCGCACTCCTGGCGGCCAACTACATTGCCGCCCAGCTGGACGCCCACTTCCCCGTCCTCTACACCGGGGCCGGGGAGCTGGTGGCCCACGAGTGCATCCTGGACCTGCGCGAGCTGACGGCCAAAACCGGCGTCACCGCCGAAGACGTGGCCAAGCGCCTCATCGACTACGGCTTCCACGCACCCACCCTGTCCTTCCCCGTGGCCGGCACCCTCATGGTGGAGCCCACGGAATCCGAAGACCTGGGCGAAATCAACCGCTTCATCACCGCCATGGTCTCCATCCGCCAGGAGATCGACCAGGTGGCCGACGGCGCGTTCACGCTCGCGGACAGCCCGCTGCGCAACGCCCCCCACACGGCCGCCTCCCTGATCACCTCCGACTGGGACCGCGGCTACCCGCGCGAACAGGGCGCCTTCCCGGTGGACAGCCTGCGCCAGGACAAGTACTTCCCGCCTGTGGGGCGCATCGACGGCGCAGCGGGTGACCGGAACCTGGTCTGCTCCTGCCCGCCCATCGAAGACTTCGCAGCAGACTTCACCAACTAGCACCGCAAAGGAATTCCCATGACTGAGAACCACACAGCCCTTTACGGCGAACACGAAAAAGCCGGCGCCTCCTTCACCGACTTCGGCGGTTGGCAGATGCCGCTGAAGTACTCCTCCGAGCTGGCCGAACACCACGCCGTCCGCAACGCCGCCGGCCTCTTCGACCTCGCCCACATGGGCGAGGTCTGGGTCACCGGCCCCGACGCCGCAGCGTTCCTGGACTATGCGCTCGCCGGCAAGCTGTCCGCCGTCGCGGTCGGCAAGGCCAAGTACTCCCTGATCTGCAAGGACGACGGCGGCATCATTGACGACCTGATCTCCTACCGTCGCAGCGCGGACAGGTACCTGGTGGTCCCCAACGCCGGCAACGCCGCCACCGTGGCCGCCCTCCTGGCAGAGCGGTCCGCCGGCTTTGACGCCGCCGTCGAAAACGTCTCCGGCGAAACCTCCCTGATCGCCGTGCAGGGCCCCAACGCCGAGGCCATCCTCCTGTCGCTGGTGCCCGAGGACCAGCACCAGCTCGTGACGGAGATGAAGTACTACTCCGCCGCGGAGGTGGGCATCACCGTCAACGGCGCCACGGGGAAGCTGCTCGTGGCCCGGACCGGCTACACCGGCGAGGACGGCTTTGAGATCTACCTGCCCAACGCCGCGGCGCCGGCCCTCTGGCAGGCCCTGCTCGAAAACGGCAAGGACCGGGGGCTCATTCCGGCCGGGCTGGCCGCGCGCGACTCCCTGCGCCTGGAAGCGGGCATGCCGCTGTACGGCAACGAGCTCTCCCGGGACGGCCACGCCTACGCCGCCGGCCTGGGGCCCGTGGTCTCCCTGGCCAAGGAAAGCGACTTTGTGGGCAAGGCCGCGCTCGCCGCGATCAAGGAATCCGGCGACGGCGTCACCTCCGGCCGCCGCCTGGTGGGCCTGAAGGGCATGGGCCGCCGGGCCGCCCGCGGGCACTACACGGTCCTCAAGGACGGTGCCGCCGTTGGCGAGGTCACCTCAGGCCAGCCCAGCCCCACCCTCGGCTACCCGGTGGCCCTGGCCTATGTCGACGTCGAGCACTCCGCGGTGGGCACCCGGCTGGACGTGGACCTCCGCGGCAAGGCCGAGCCCTTCGAGGTTGTCGCCCTGCCGTTCTACAAGCGCCAAAAGTAGTCCCCACTCCCGTTTATTTACGTCCAACGACAAGGATCATGATGAGCAAGGTAGTTGCTGAACTGAAGTATTCCGCCGAACATGAGTGGCTCGCCTCCGACGGCGCCGGCCCCTCCACTGTCGGCGTCACCGCCGTGGCCACCGAAGCCCTCGGCGACATTGTGTACGTGGACCTGCCCGAGGTGGGTGCCACCGTCACGGCAGGCGAGACCTGCGGGGAGATCGAGTCAACGAAGTCCGTCTCCGATTTGTACGCCCCCGTCACCGGCCAGGTCACGGAAGTGAATGCCGCCGCCGTCGAAGACCCGGCAGTGATCAACTCCGACCCCTACGGGGCAGGCTGGCTGTTCAAGGTGGCTGTTGACGCCGAGGGCCCGCTGCTGACAGCTGAGGAATACGCCGCGGCCAACGGAGGCACGCTGTGAGCGCCGCCGTCGGCTATGCCCAGGTGGTCTCGCCCAGCCTGGATGCGCCCCTGGCCACCCTCGATCCGGAAGTGGCCGCCCAGATCGACGCCGAGCTGGCCCGCCAGCGCAACGGCCTGGAAATGATCGCCTCGGAGAACCACACCGCGGCGGCCGTCATGGCGGCCCAAGGATCCGTGCTGACCAACAAGTACGCCGAAGGGTATCCGGGCCGGCGCTACTACGGCGGCTGCGAGCACGTGGACGCCATTGAGCAGCTGGCCATTGACCGGGTCAAGGCCCTGTTCGGGGCGGCGTATGCGAATGTGCAGCCGCACTCCGGCGCCCAGGCCAACGCCTCGGTGATGCATGCGCTCATCAAGCCCGGCGACACCATCATGGGGCTGAACCTGGCCCACGGCGGGCACCTGACGCACGGCATGCGCATCAACTTCTCCGGCCGGCTGTACAACGTGGTCCCGTATCAGGTCCGCGAGGACACGCACCAGGTTGACATGGCCGATGTCGAACGCCTGGCCCTGGAACACAGGCCGGCGCTGATCGTGGCCGGCTGGTCCGCCTACGCCCGCCAGCTCGACTTCGCCGAGTTCCGCCGCATTGCGGACCTGGTGGGGGCCTACCTCATGGTGGACATGGCCCACTTCGCCGGCCTGGTCGCGGCCGGGCTGCACCCGTCCCCCGTGCCGCACGCCCACGTCACCACTTCCACCACGCACAAGACCCTGGCCGGTCCGCGCGGCGGCATCATCCTTTCCAACGACGCCGAGATCGCCAAGAAGATCAACTCTGCCGTGTTCCCCGGACAGCAGGGCGGACCCCTGGAGCACGTCATTGCCGGCAAGGCCGTGGCGTTCAAGATCGCCGCCTCGGCCGAGTTCAGGGAGCGGCAGGAACGGGTGCTGGCCGGCGCGCGGATCCTGGCCGAGCGCCTCATCCAGCCCGACGTCGCCGCCAAGGGGATCTCCGTCATCTCCGGGGGCACCGACGTCCACCTGGTCCTGGTGGACCTGCGCAACTGCGAGCTGGACGGGCAGCAGGCCGAGGACCGGCTGGCAGCGATTGACGTCACGGTCAACCGCAACGCCGTGCCGTTTGACCCCCGGCCGCCCATGGTCACCTCCGGCCTGCGCATCGGCACGCCCGCCCTGGCCACGCGCGGCTTCGGCCTGGAAGCGTTCACCGAGGTCGCGGACATCATTGCCGAGGCACTCATCGCTGCACCCGGCGACGACCTCTCGGGCCTGCGCTCGCGGGTGGCCGCCCTGGCCGCTGCCCATCCGCTGTATCCCGGGGTTGCCGCGCTGTCCTGACAGCCTGGGCCCTCCGGGCGTCCCCCTCCGGGTGTCCCCTGGGGGCGCCCGGAGGGCCTTGTTTTCCTCTTCCCCTTTTTTCGTCGACGTTGTTCCCGGCCGCAGCATCACCGGAAACCCGAAAGGTGTTAGTGCCATGTCTGTTGGTGTTTTTGATTTGTTTTCGGTGGGTATTGGTCCGTCGAGTTCGCATACGGTGGGGCCGATGCGGGCGGCGGCGGCGTTTGCGGGCGGGCTGGCTGCTGCGGGCGTGTTGGCCCGGGTGGCCTGGGTCAGTGTGGATTTGTATGGGTCCCTGGCTGCGACGGGGCGCGGGCATGGGACGATGACGGCGGTCCTGCTGGGGTTGGAGGGGCGGGAGCCGGAGCTGGTGTTGCCGGAGGAGGTCCGGGAGCGGTTGGGGGCGTTTGCTGCCGGGGAGCCGCTGCTGTTGGGCGGGGTGGTGTAGTTGTTTTTGGGGGCGGATGACGTCGTCCTGCATCCTTTGATTGTTTTGCCGCACCCCAAGGGGGTGGTGATGTT